>CAYSJG010000007.1:0-20797 GCA_964431295.1 uncultured Sangeribacter sp.
CTCAATTTTACAATCTGAAATCAGCAAGTTGAACTTGCGAAACTTAAATTAATAATATATTATATCTCTTCTAATAGTAAGATCCGCTTACAAAGAGGCGAGCAGACGTTCAAATCCGGCAGGATCCACGAGCAGGTCACGCGGTTTGCCACCTGTAGCCGGACCGACCACACCATGGCTCTCCAGCTGATCCATGATTTTGCCGGCCCGGTTGTATCCTATGGAAAAATGTCGCTGGAGCGCAGATGTCGAGGCGGTGCCGCTGCCGACCACATATTTGCCGGCCTCCTCGAAGAGCGGATCGCGGTCACCTACATATCCTTTGCCACCGTCATGATCGCCGTCACCGGTCTGAAGCGGCTCCGGCAGGATATAAGCGCCTGTGCCGCAGGGCTGCTTCGAGATATATTCGCAGATACCTCCCACCTCAGGTGTGTCAATAAAGGCACATTGCACACGGGTCATCTGAGAATTGCTGCTGATCAGCATATCGCCGCGACCTATCAGCTGCTGCGCACCTGTAGTGTCGAGAATAGTCTTGGAGTCTACACCCGAAGTCACCTTAAAGGCAATACGCACCGGGAAGTTGGCCTTGATGATACCGGTGATGACATTGGTTGAGGGGCGCTGAGTCGCTATAATCACATGTATACCCACAGCACGCGCTTTTTGAGCCAGACGCGCTATCGGCATCTCCACCTCCTTGCCTGAGGTCATTATCAGATCGGCAAACTCATCCACCACCACTACTATATAAGGCATAAAGCGGTGTCCCTCCTCCACATTCAGGCGAGAGTCGAGTACCAGCGGATTGTACTCCTCGATATTGCGCACCTGCGCCGAACGCAACAGTTTATAGCGGTTATCCATCTCCACACACAGAGAAGATAGTGTCGCCACCACCTTGCTCATGTCAGTGACGATAGCGTCGGTCTCTCCAGGGATTTTTGCCAGATAATGCTTCTCTATCTTCGCATAAAGAGAAAACTCCACCTCCTTTGGATCTATCATCACGAATTTCAGTTCGTGAGGACGCTTCTTGAAGAGCAACGAAGCGATGATCGCATTCAGACCGACCGACTTACCCTGACCTGTCGCGCCGGCAACAAGCAAGTGAGGCATTTTGGCGAGGTCAGCTATATAGACATCATTGCCTATCGTGCTGCCGAGAGCCACCGGGAGACGATACTTCGTATCCTGATATTTGCGCGATTGGATGATGGTGCGCATGGAGACGGTCTGCGGCTCATTGTTGGCGACCTCTATACCTACGGTGCCTTTGCCGGGTATCGGTGCGATGATACGCACACCTATGGCAGAGAGACTGAGAGCTATATCATCGGCGAGATTCTTGATTTTGGCAATCTTGATACCCTGATCGGGGCGTATCTCATAGAGGGTGATTGTCGGACCTACTGTGGCCTCGATGTCGGTAATCGGTATGCCGTGGTAAAGCAGAGTCTCGCGGATCCGCTTCTTATTGGCCTCCTGCTCTATCTCGTCCACGCTCACTTTGTTAGTGCCGGGGAGCAGCAGCTCGGCCGGGGGGAATTTATAGTGACGGGCAAGTGTGGCGAGCTCGTCACGAAGTGTATGACGCTGCTGCTCCACTTGTGCGATTGTATTGACATTTACCACCATAGGCTTCTCCGGGCTCACTTCGCTTTCGGGCGACTCCGCACTCTTTAGTATCTCTTGATTCTCAGACTCCTTGCTATCTGATGTCTGCGACACTTCAGATGACACGGTGTCATGCGATAACCCCGTACTCTCTGACGGCTTTGCGGGCTCAGATGGCTCAAGATTGTCATCTATGCTGTAATATTCATGTTGCTGCGTTACTTCGGCGGCTGTATTGCCGACGTACGGATCCTCATCGGAGTCAGAGATTTCGTATCCGTTGAATTTCACGAGTTCGTCACCTTCACGAATATCATCGGACTGCTCCTTAGCCTCCGCGGCAGCCTCTTCTGCCTCACGGAGCCGTATCTCTTCAAGCCTGCGGGCCGCAGCCTCCTCCTCGGCTTTCTTACGCGCTATCTCACGACGTTTCGCCAAAAATTCACTGCGCTTCTTCAAAATCCATTTGACCACGTCACGCATGCAGATGACTACAAAGATTGCCAGAGAAAGCAGGCAGAGTATCACCGCACCGGTCCATCCGAGGAAATGTATAAGAAACTCATTGACATAGCGCCCATGGTAACCGCCCCAGTTGACAAGTGAATTGACAGAAAGGGTGAGCACACCGACTATCAGACTCAGGGTAATCAGCGCTACGAGACATTTGATTGTAAAATTAAGTGTCTTGAATCTGGGACGTCCTATGAGCAACTTAAGAGAGATGCATGCCATCCATATGACTATCACGAGGCTGCCCAGTCCGAAGCACTGATTGATAAGAAACTCAGACAGACGCGCTCCCCCCTCTCCTGCGGCATTGCCGACATCGACGGCTTTGCCGATAGGAGCGTTGGCTATAGAGGCCTGGTCACGCACACATTCTGAAAAATAGGATATGAAGGCTACGCCGAGATAGATGGCAAAGCCTCCGAGTATTATGCCGACGATCAGACGGAAAGATGTCGAGGTAAAAAAACTGAGGATGCTGTCAGAGGTGCTTTCACCTTTGTCATCATCGTTTTTTCTTCTGCTCACAGGTTTGCGACGGTGATTGGAAGTATCTTCCCTCGACGCGCGGTCGCGCCGCCGGCTCTTACCTCTCCCCTCCTGCTCTTCGGAACCTCTTTTAGCACGTGGAGAGCGACGGCGGGGCTCCTTTGCATCACCCTCGGACTCCTCGATCTTCGGGAGCTCCTCACCAATATTTATTTCCGGATTATAATTGTCGTATCTTGTCATTGAATAATCATAAATTATCCTACAAATTTAATCAATCTGACGGGGATAGACAATAGTTTTATGCGCGTGGATGACAATTTGTATGAGAATTTTCTCATACATCACACATCACATTTCACACCCTTTTCATTCTGATTCATCCTCCTTTTCGCTATCCTTCAGCGACTTGCCAACGCTATTATCCATGGTATTATCCGTGGTGCCATCCGTGGCACTGTCCACGGAGCTGTTCTTGGATTCATCCTCGGTCTCATTTGCAACAGAGGTAACTGAGTCTGTCTCGACGCGCTTGGGTTTATAGTCGCTGCGAAGTCTGATACGCTGACGTCCCGGCACAGGCGAAACTGTCGGTATGTCATATCCCTCATCGGCATTTACCTGCAGATCACGTGTACCGGGCGACACTATCACAGGCCATCCGGGCTCCACGATCTCCACAAGTCGGAGAATATTCTCGTTGGTGACACGTATACAGCCGTGACTTCGTCGGCCTCCGATGCTCCATGGAGCACATGTGCCGTGGATGCCAATCTGCGAGGATACCGGGGTGCGCAGCCGCATAAATCGCGGGCCGAACTGACCCTTGACATCCGACTTGTTGCCGTCATCATCCGTATAAAGCCAGTCGGTGGAATCATAAATCCCCTCTATGGTAAAGAAGCCTTCTGGTGTGCGATTGTCACGGCGCTTATGCTTTGTGCCATACTTGCTCGAACACGCCATGCCCATCTCCTCCTGAAGCCTGCCGTAGCTGTCGTAGCGATACAGTTTCATACGACCCTTGTCAACTATGAGAAACCCTGACGCGGGCGCAAGAGCAAGTTTTGCGGCATATTCCGGTACATCCACGGCCATCTGAGGGAGTATCCCTGCGGCAAACTTCGCACTGTCAGATGAAGAGTACATAAAACGGAGTATCTCGGCGGTCCCATGCAAGGATGCAGACTTCTCGGGCTTGACAATTGAATCAGAAGCCGATGAATCAAGCATTTCAGGCAGAGGAAGCGAGTCGATGCCGTCGGCGGTATCCGAGCCGCGTCGGCAACCGTACAGCACCCCGGCTGCCATCAGCACAGCCAACATAGCCAATCTCTTTGTCAGATGTTTCTTCATTATCCGTAAAGTTAAGAAATTTCTATTAATTAAACAAAATATCAGCTAACAAATGAGTCAATAAGCATCGCTATAGGAGAAAATTCGGGAAATGTATCAGGGATAGCCCGGAGATTGCTCAGAATGCGAAATATGTGCAGATGGGTAATCGATATGAGGGATTTTTATTAATTTTGCAGAATATGAAGACCGGGACTGTCATAGGACTCATCATACTGGCCATTGCATGGCTGGTGCTTGTGGCGTATATATTTCAGAGCGCCGGATTCACTCTCAGGACATTGCTTATCGTTGTCATGTCCGGGATAATTATTTTCGTGCCGTTATGGAAGAAATACTTTCGCAGATAAATTCTCCCGCTGACTTGCGCAAACTCTCTGAAGAGGATCTTCCGCGACTGTGTCGGGAGATACGCGAATATCTCATAGACAATCTCTCCCGCAATCCCGGTCATTTTGCCTCCTCCATGGGAGCAGTAGAGATGACCGTGGCTCTCCATTACGTATTCAACACCCCTGACGACCGCATAGTATGGGATGTGGGACATCAGGCTTACACCCATAAACTACTCACGGGGCGCCGCGAGGCTTTCAAGACTCAACGTACATTAGGAGGTATCGCCGGTTTTCCGTCACCTCTGGAAAGCAAGGCTGACACCTTTATGGCAGGTCATGCCTCCAACTCGATCTCGGCTGCTCTCGGCATGGCCATCGCCGACAAGAACACACCGGGAGCGGAGAACCGCAGGACTGTAGCCGTAATCGGCGACGCCGCCATATCCGGAGGACTCGCCTTCGAAGGTCTCAACAATGCCGCCAACGTGCCCAACGACCTGCTCATTATACTCAACGACAACGAGATGAGCATTGATGACAATGTCGGAGCGCTACACCGTTATCTCACAGAGCTCAATACCACTCCAAGTTACAACCGGATGCGCGACCGCATATACCGGGGACTCCGCAAGAGGGATCTGATCACAGACATCGGCAAGGGACTGATACTGCGCTTCAACAATTCGATCAAAGCACTGCTGTCGCGCCGACAGAACATCTTCGAGGGACTTAACGTCAGATACTTCGGACCATTCGACGGACATGATGTCAGAAAACTCGTGCGCATACTGCGCGACATCCGCGACATGAAGGGGCCTCGGCTACTTCATATCCATACTATCAAAGGGAAGGGATTTCCGGAGGCTGAAAAAAATCCGGCTGCCTGGCACGCTCCGGGTAAATTCGACCCGGTGACGGGCAAGAAAATCAAACCCTCATCCCCTTCACCCGCCAAATGGCAGGATATATTCGGCGATGAGCTTGTGGAGATGGCCGGCAGACATGATGACATCGTGGGTATCACCGCAGCGATGCCCACAGGCACATCCATCTCGCGACTGATGGAGAAGATGCCCGACCGCACATTCGATGTCGGCATATCCGAGGGACATGCGGTGACTTTTGCCGGAGGACTGGCCGTAGGCGGCAAGCATCCGTTTGTGGCTATCTACTCATCATTCCTCCAGAGGGCATACGACAATATCATCAACGACATCTGCATTCAGGGACTCCCCGTGACATTCTGCATAGACCGCGCAGGTATCGTGGGTGAAGACGGAGTGACACATCACGGCATGTTTGACCTCGCATATCTGCGCGCCATACCGAATATGACAGTAGCAGCTCCTATTGACGCCCGCTCGCTGCGCGCGCTTATGCATCAGGCTTATCAGCTCCCCTCC
Organism: uncultured Sangeribacter sp.; assembly: GCA_964431295.1. GTDB lineage: Bacteria > Bacteroidota > Bacteroidia > Bacteroidales > Muribaculaceae > Lepagella. The sequence continues at coordinate 5,714 of CAYSJG010000007.1, forward strand.
CCCATGGCAATACGCTATCCCAGGGGCAGTGTGCCCGAGACTATCCTTACAGATCAAGAGATATCTGCAGGGGTGACACCGGAAAATGCCGACGCTATCGAGTTGCCGGCAGGACACGGCAGAGCAATCCGCAATACAGGAGATGCCGACATCGCCATACTCTCCATTGGACATATAGGCGCGGAAGCGGTCAAGGCTCACGAGACTCTCGCTGCAGAGGGTATCCGCACTCATCTTTATGACATGGTGTATCTAAAGCCACTCGACTGCGCTCTTCTTGACAAAATAGCCTCCCGCTACCGCCATGTCATCACCGTGGAAGACGGCACGCTTTCCGGCGGACTCGCCTCAGCGGTCGCCGAGCATTTCTCCTCTTTGGCCGCTTCACCGGCCCTCACGCCGCTTGGCATCAAAGACCATTGGGTAAGCCACGGCAGTGTCGCGCAACTCCGCGAGCGCGAGGGCATTGACGCTGCTGCCATCGCTCAGGCAGCAAGGGATGCCGCCAAGTCATCAATTTTATGAAGTCACGACAATTATGAATATCATAATAGCAGGAGCAGGAGAAGTCGGAACGCATCTGGCAAAGATGCTTTCCAATGAAGACCAGGACATCATACTCATCGACAGCGATCAGGAGAGACTTGACGCTCTCGACGCCAATTATAATCTGATGACCTGGAATGGATCCACATCCTCATTCCAGACACTGCGCGACATTAAGGTCGGAGAGAGCGACCTCTACATTGCAGTGACGCCTTACGAGACGCGCAACATATCCTCTTGTGCCATCGCCAAGAAACTCGGTGCGAAGAAGACTGTGGCTCGCATAGACAATTCAGAATTTCTAAAAGAGGATAACGGACGCATACTGAAAGAGGTGGGGGTAGACTTCCTCATCTATCCGGAAAATCTCGCCGCCACGGAGATAGATACGGCGCTGTCCCACAACTGGGCGCGCTACTGGGCATCCCTTCATGACGACAACCTTCTGCTTATCGGTGTAAAACTCCATGATGAGTCCAAGCTGCTCAATCTTAAGCTCAAGGATTTGCCGGTGACAAGCCACGATTTTCATGTGGCCGCCATAAAGCGCAACAACGAAACCATCATCCCCACAGGCAACGACTGCATACTCCGCGATGACATCGTCTACTTCATCACCACTCCCGAACATGTACAGCAGGTCCGTGAACTATGCGGCAAAAAAAAGAGAGTCATCAAGAAAGTGCTCATCATGGGGGGCTCGCCAATCACCATGCGCTTCGCCAGACTCTTCTCCGAACGCTATGACATCCGCATCCTGGATATAGACAGGGAACACTGCGAATATATGGCCACAAAATTGCCGAACTGCGAGATAGTCGTTGGCGACGGGCGCGACATAGAGGTGCTCCGCGAAAACAACATCTTCCAATATGACGCCTTTCTCGCCATGACGGGCTCTTCAGAGTCCAACATCCTCTCCTGTCTGACAGCCAAGGACTTCGGTGTAGGCAAGACCGTGGCGGATGTGGAGAATCTGCAATTCTTCTCACAAGCGGAGAATCTCAACATCGGCACGATCATCAATAAGAAACTGTGCGCCTCATCACGCATCTTCAAATTTCTGCTCGACGCCGACCAGAGCAATTCGAAATTTCTCGCCCTCGCCGACGCCGATGTGGCCGATATGCAGGTGGGAGAAGGCGCCAAGATCACCAAAGCGCCCGTCAAGGATCTCAAGCTCCCCTACGGCATGACGCTCGCCGCTCTGGCAAGGGGAGGCAACATCGAGCTAATCTCGGGCAACACTCACATCCAGGCCGGTGACTCAGTGGTAGTATTCTGCCTTCAGGGGACTTTCAATAAGCTCGAGAAATGGTTTCTATAGACTCTGAATGTATATAACCGAACTATAAGGGTGGCAACATTATTTCGACATAAGAGCTACATAAATTTTCCGATGCTGCTGCGCGTCATCGGCTGGCTGCTGGTCATAGAAGCCTGCATGATGCTCATACCCTGCATCGCCGGCGCCATCTATGGTGAAAAGACTGTCATCAGATTCCTGATATGCGTAGGTATAACCGCTGCAGCAGGATTCCTCCTGATGAATCTTCGCCCCAGATCCAAAGAGATGGGGAAGCGGGAAGCTATTGTCCTCACGGCAATGACCTGGGTCATACTGTCGCTGTTCGGCATGCTCCCGTTTATCGCATGCGGTGTAAGCGATTCTGTCACCAACGCATTCTTCGAGACAATGAGCGGATTCACAACCACCGGAGCCACAGCACTCACCACTCTCGAAGGGGTGCCTCATTCGATAATCCTATGGCGCAGCGTCACACAATGGGTGGGAGGCCTCGGCATACTTCTCTTCACGCTTGCCGTCACGCCGATGCTCAACTACTCCGGAGGCATACAACTCTTCAACGCCGAAGTCACCGGCATCACTCACGACAAACTTCAGCCTCGCATCTCCCATACAGCCAAAGGTCTGTGGATGGTATATATAGCGCTCACAGCCACAATGATAATATTGCTGTCATTCAGCGAGATGGGATTCTTCAACGCTCTTTGTTACAGTCTGAGCACACTCTCCACGGGAGGATTTACGACCTCTGACGCGGGTATAAAGACTTGGGACACCTATTATATCAAGATTGTACTCACTGTCTTCATGTTTCTCGGAGGTGTTAATTTTGCCCTTCTTTTCAAGGTGGCCAACAAGCAGTGGCGCGGTGTATTCAAAAACGAAACTCTGCGCATATACTGCATAGTATTGCTCGCAGCCTCGGCTATCTTTGCCTTCAACATCTGGTTTCACCGACCGTATTCCTCCATAGGACAGCTGCTGGTCGACCCGATATTCGAGGCCGCCTCCATACTCTCCTCCACCGGCATCACCTCCCCGGACTTCGCCGGCTGGGGTCCCATACCCGTCATCATACTCATATTGATGGTCATCTCCGGAGCATGCGCCGGCTCCACTACCGGCGGTGCGAAAATAGACAGATTCATAGTCCTCGTAAAATTCCTGCGCAATGAATTTTACAGACTCATGTACCCGAATGCCATACGTACAGTGGTTATCAACGGACAAGGTACTCCCCCGCCGTTGCTTATGAAGACACTTGCATTCCTCTTCCTTTATTTTTTAGTTATCCTCGCAGGGGCAGTTGGACTTATCCTCTTCGGTCTTAATACGCATGACGCTCTTATGTGCTCGCTGGCTGCCATCAACAACAATACAGGTCTTGATGCCCACCTCACCACTATCGGAGGCGATTACCACAGCATCGCCGACGGCGCCAAGTGGCTCCTCTCCTTTATCATGCTCACCGGCCGTCTGGAATTGTATACCGTGCTCATACTCTTCACACGAGTATTCTGGAAAAGATAAGAGAGCACGCTATAAATTCCTCCTCACAATTGTTATACTTAGTGGAGAGTTTAGGGGTTATTATCATTCGATTAATTACTATTTGCACACATGTCACATATCACCAAGCAGAATGCCCTTGACTATCATGAATATGACCGTCCCGGCAAGATAGAGATCACTCCTACAAAACCATATCGTTCGCAGCGCGACCTGTCACTCGCATATTCGCCGGGTGTCGCATATCCGTGTCTCGACATACAGAAGAATCCCGCTGACGCCTACAGATATACCAACAAGGGAAATCTCGTGGCGGTGATCTCCAACGGTACGGCGGTGCTGGGGCTCGGCGACATAGGTCCGCTGGCCGGCAAACCGGTAATGGAAGGTAAAGCTCTGCTCTTCAAAATATTCTCCGGACTTGACGCCTTCGATATAGAGGTGGCGGAAAACGATCCAGACAAATTTGTGGAGATAGTAAAGTCGCTCGCGCCGACATTCGGAGGCATCAATCTCGAAGATATCAAGGCTCCTGAATGCTTCATCATCGAGAAGCGGCTGAAGGAGGAGTGCGACATCCCCGTGATGCACGACGACCAGCACGGCACTGCAATCATCTCCGGCGCCGGACTCCTCAACGCGCTTGAAATCCAAGGGAAAAAGATAGAGGATGTAAGACTGGTGGTCAACGGCGCCGGTGCTGCCGCCATCTCCTGCACAAGACTCTACAAGGCCCTCGGCGTAAGGCCGGAGAATATCGTCATGTGCGACTCCAAAGGTGTCATACGCGCAGATAGGGAGAAACTCACGGAGCAGAAACGGGAATTTGCCACATCACGCGACTTGCATACGCTCGCGGAGGCTCTCCATGGAGCGGATGTATTTCTCGGACTTAGCGTAGCTAACGTGCTTACACCCGAGATGGTGGCCTCCATGGCTCCGAAGCCGATTGTGTTCGCGCTTGCCAATCCCGACCCCGAGATAGAATACGACAAAGCGAAAAGCGCTGCTCCGGATGTCATTGTAGCTACCGGACGCAGCGACTACCCCAATCAGATTAATAATGTCATCGGCTTCCCGTACATATTCCGAGGAGCTCTCGACTCCGGTGCCACAGGCATCAACGAAGAGATGAAGATCGCTGCTGTCCATGCCATCGCCGACCTTGCCAAACTCCCCGTACCCTCAGTAGTGGACGACGCATACGGAGTGAGCGACATCAAATTCGGACCGGACTATATTCTTCCCAAAGCTCTTGACCCGCGACTGCTGCTGCATGTGGCACCGGCTGTCGCCAAAGCTGCCATGGAGAGCGGCATCGCACGTCTCCCCATCGCCGACTGGGACGCATACCGCCTCAAGCTGCAGGCCTACATGGGGGATGACGGCAAGTTTATGCGCAGTGTCACGGACACCATACGCGGCACCGGACAACGAGTGGTATTCTCCGAAGGCAACAGCGACAATATGCTCCGTGCGGCCGCACGTCTTTACCACGACGGTATCCTCCTGCCGGTACTCCTCGGCAACGAAGAGATGATCGCAAAGCGCGCCAGAAGACTCGGTGTGGATATAACAGGTATGGAGATAGTCAATCCGCGACATGACCGCGAGGTGCTCCGCCGTGAAAGATACGCCAAGGCGCTTTCAGAGAAAAGAGAACGTGACGGCGTCACATACTCGGAGGCTGTCGACAAGATGTATGACAGAAGCTATTTCGGCATGATGATGGTGGAGCAGGGTGATGCCAACGCTTTTGTAGGCGGCGTACACTCCGCGGCTACAAAACTGGCACGTCGCGCAGTCTCTGTTGTGGGACTCAAGGAGGGATACTCCCACTTTGCCACCATGCATATAATGATAACGCGTCGCGGCACCTACTTCCTCGCTGACACTGCCATCAATCCCGTCAGCGACTCGCACGCCCTCGTAGATATAGCACGGCTTGCAGACGAGGCGGTACGCCACTTCAACCATCAGCCCGTCATGGCTATGCTGTCATACGGCAACTTCGGCTCAAGCAGTGCTGACGAACAGACCGCTCGGGTGGCAGAGGCTGTCAAGACACTCCACGAGAAGTATCCCGAGATTATGGTGGACGGTGAAATGCAGGCTGACTATGCGCTGAATACAGAACTGCGTGACGAGACATTCCCCTTCAATACTATCAAGGGTATGGATGTCAATACACTCATCTTCCCCAACCTCTCAAGCTCAAACATCGCCTACAAACTGTTGCACACCATGGGTGTGGGCAACGTCATCGGACCTATACAGGTAGGATTGCGTCGTCCGGTATATTTCACCGGCGTCAACTCAAAGGAGGAAGAGATAGTGAGCCTCGCCGAAATAGCCGCGCTCGACGCCCTCTCATCACAACGCTGACAATACATAAGCATGTAAGAGTTGTAAGACTTGTAAGACTAATAAGACTCGCAAAACTGTAAGACTTGTAAGATTTTTAGGACTCTCCAAGAGATGCGATTCTCCAAAAATAATTGTATATCCCTGATATACAATTATTTTGTTTTTACAAGCATGCAAAAAGTTGTCCAAAATAAAAAATTTTCTGAAAAAGAATCATCAAAACAGTTGGCAGTTTCGGACAATTGTAATACCTTTGCATCAACATACAACCACATAATTTCCATCCGACAATGATCCAGACAATAGTAAAGCGCGACGGCAGAATCGTAGGCTACAACGAAGAGAAAATCAAGGCGGCCATACGCAAAGCCATGCTCACCACCGACCTCGGCGAGGATGAGGGACTCATCCAGAAAATCACAGACCGCATCGGGATGGGAGGCAAGGAGCGCATGACTGTAGAGGAGATACAGGACAGGGTGGAGATTGAGCTCATGAAGTCCGCACGTAAGGATGTGGCAAAGAGATACATCGCATACCGCGATCAGCGCCCCATAGCCCGCCGGGCCAAGACTCGCGACATTTTCCTTGAAATCATCGAGGCAAAAAACAATGACGTCACACGCGAGAACGCCAATATGAACACCGACTCCCCTGCGGGTATGATGATGAAGTTCGCCTCTGAGACCACCAAGCCGTTTGTGGACGACTATCTGCTCTCTGCAGAAGCTAAAGCGGCGGTAAGAGGCAATTACATACACATCCACGACAAGGACTATTACCCCACCAAGAGTCTCACTTGCGTACAACATCCGCTTGACAGGATACTGCGTCACGGATTTGTGGCGGGTCACGGCGAGTCAAGACCGGCCAAGCGAATAGAAACCGCCTCCGTCATCGCATGCATATCGCTCGAGACTGCTCAAAACGAGATGCATGGCGGACAGGCAATACCGGCATTCGACTTCTACCTTGCGCCATTCGTCCGCTCCACATTTATTGAAGAGATAAAGACGCTCGAAGACCTTGCCGGACAGGACCTCACACATCTTTATAATGCACCGATAGAGGATTATACCATACGCGACCTCGATGGGCTGCAGGGAGAGGAAAGGATGCTGCAGCATGCCGTCAACAAGACCGTGGGACGTGTGCATCAGTCGATGGAAGCATTCATCCACAACATGAACACCATCCATTCACGCGGAGGCAATCAGGTAGTGTTCTCCTCCATCAACTACGGCACCGACACCTCGGCTGAGGGACGCTGTGTGATTCGCGAACTGCTGCATTCCACATACGAAGGTGTCGGCAACGGCGCTACGGCCATCTTCCCTATCCAGATATGGAAAAAGAAGAGAGGTGTCAGCTATCTCCCCTCTGACCGCAACTATGACCTTTACCAACTCGCCTGCAAGGTCTCGGCACGCCGATTCTTTCCCAATTTCCTCAATCTTGACGCCACATTCAATCAGGATGACGCATGGCGTCCGGATGATCCCGAAAGATATCTACACGAAGTGGCTACCATGGGATGCCGCACTCGTGTCTACGAAAACCGTTATGGCGAGAAGACATCCGTAGGACGCGGCAATCTCTCCTTTACCACCATCAATATCGTACGGCTCGCCATAGAGGTGATGAACATACAGAATCAGCAGGAGCGCATAGAGCGCTTCTTCAGCCGACTCGACGAGATGCTCGACATCACGGCACGCCAGCTTCACGACAGGTTCGAATTCCAGAAGACTGCCTTCGCCAAGCAGTTTCCGCTCGTCATGAGCGTCCTTTGGAACGGCTCGGACAAACTCGGGCCTAATGACACTATCGAACCGGTCATCAATCAAGGCACGCTCGGCATCGGTTTTATCGGACTCGCCGAGACACTTATAGCGCTTACCGGCCACCATCACGGAGAGAGCGAGGAGGCACAAGCACTCGGTCTGCGCATCATCAGCCATATGCGCAGCCGCGCCAATGAGTTTTCAGAGACTTACTCACATAATTATTCGATACTCGCGACCCCTGCTGAAGGACTTTCGGGGAGATTCACCAAGCGCGACAGAGCCACCTTCGGAGTGATACCCGGAGTGACCGACAAAGATTATTACACAAATTCCAACCATGTGCCGGTCTATTACCGCTGCTCTCCGCGACATAAAGCGAAGATTGAGGCGCCTTACCACGAACTCACACGCGGAGGACATATCTTCTACGTGGAGATCGATGGCGACGCTACACATAATCCTGAGGCCATCAGCCAGATTGTCGACCTCATGGACAAATACAATATCGGATACGGCTCTGTCAACCATAACCGAAACCACTGCCCTCTCTGCGGATATGAGAATGCCGACACCAATCAGCATGAGTGCCCGAAGTGCGGCGCACCGTTTGAGACGATACAGCGTATCACCGGATATCTCGTGGGCACCACTGACAGGTGGAACAGCGGCAAACTTGCCGAACTTCGCGACAGAGTGATACATAAATAAGTCAGAAGTCTGAAGTCATAGGTTAGAGGTTGGAGGTTAGAGGTTAGAGGGGCTTTGTTTTCTTTATTATGGATCAGGCATCAGTTGCTGACACTTGGGATTTGCAGAGGATATATCAGGTGATGGATATCGTCCGCGGCACCACTGTCGACGGGCCGGGACTGCGCACTTCGATATATCTTGCGGGATGCACTCATCGCTGCCCGGGATGTCACAATCCCTCCACATGGGACGAAAATGCCGGCACACCGATGACGCTCTCTCAAATCATGGATATTGTGGAGGAGGAGGACTTCGACGTCACTATATCCGGAGGTGACCCCTTCATGCACCCAGAAGCTCTCGCTCTCTTGGCGCGGGCTGTAAAGCGACTCGGCAAGAATCTCTGGGTCTATACAGGCTATACTGTCGAAGAATTACAAGCTGACCCGCGCCTCGCCGCGCCTCTAAGATGGATAGACACGCTCGTGGACGGCCCGTATATAGCGGAGCTTCGGAATCCGGACCTGCTGTTCAGAGGATCATCCAATCAGCGCCTGATAAACCTTATCTAAAAAGTTATCAATCAGTGTTGCAGGCAATCATAAAGGGTATGACAAATCCGGAAGAACTGGCAAAATGGTACACGGACGAACCGTCAACAAGTTGCCAAATACATTTTAGTAGGCAGGGAGTGAAATGTCCCGTAGGGTCATTTCACCCCTGTTGGAATCGCCACCACCATTAAATTGGTGCCCCGTAGGGCCACCCCCAAATAATAATCCATACTTGACCGCGTACTTATGGATTTATATTTTGGATTGGCTGTTGCGCAGATCTTATGAGAGAGCTGAGAGAGCAGATTTTGCTCTCTCGCCTAAATTGTCTATCTTTGCATAAAATATTATCAGCAATTTATGGGATTTTTCAAAAAACTGTTCTCACGCGAGAAGAAGGAGAAACTGGATGAGGGTCTTCAGAAGACCAAACAGGGTGTCTGGTCCAAGATCACTCGTGCAGTAGCAGGCAAATCCACAGTGGACGATGAAGTGCTCGACAATCTTGAAGAGGCTTTCATCACTTCGGATGTGGGCGTGGATACGACACTCGAGATTATCCGTCGTCTGCAGGAACGGGTAGCCAAAGACAAATACCTCTCTACCGACGAGCTCAACAATCTCCTCACAGAAGAGATTACCGATATGATCGCACCCGCCTCCGATGACAATGAGCCACTCGGCGACTTTGAGGTGCCTCGCGAGGGACGCCCTTACGTCATACTCGTAGTCGGTGTCAACGGTGTCGGCAAGACCACGACTATCGGCAAACTGGCCGCTCAATATGTCAAGGCCGGCAACAAAGTATTTTTGGCCGCTTCCGACACATTCCGCGCCGCTGCCATAGAGCAACTTCAGACATGGGGAGAGCGCGCAGGATGCACTGTCATCCACAAGAGCATGCACAGCGATCCGGCTGCCGTGGCTTACGACACTGTCGCTGCCGCCAAAGCGCAAGGTGGCGATGTTGTCATCATCGACACCGCCGGCCGTCTGCACAACAAGGTCAATTTGATGAAGGAACTCGAGAAAATATCCAATGTGGTGAAACGCGTAAATCCCGACGCACCGCAGGAGGTGATTCTCGTACTCGACGGTTCCACAGGACAGAATGCTTACGAGCAGGCTGAGCAGTTTGCCGCTGTAACTCCGATCAACGCGCTTGCCGTCACCAAACTCGATGGCACAGCAAAGGGTGGCGTGGTCATAGGCATCTCCCACAAACACAAGATACCTGTCAAATATATCGGACTCGGAGAGGGTATTGACGACCTGCAGATATTTAACCCAGAAGAATTTGTCAAATCACTCTTCCTCAACGGACAATAACCTCCGTCAGTAATCATCATCCAGACCGATGAATAAGTCACGACAACAGCAGCACTTCACCCCCGGACGCATAGATGTCATCTCCCTGGGGTGTTCAAAAAATCTTATTGATTCGGAGCGGCTTATACGTCGTCTCGAAGCAAAAGGATATTCAGTGGTCCATGACCCCGAGGAGCCCTGCGGAGAAATAACAGTGGTCAACACTTGCGGATTTATAGCCGATGCCAAGGAGGAGAGCATCGACACACTCCTGCAGCTTACCCGACTCAAGGAAGAGGGCCGCATAGGAGCTGTATATGTGATGGGATGTCTCTCACAGAGATATATCAAGGAATTGCCCGCTGAAATACCGGAAATTGACCGCTGGTACGGCAAGTTTGACTGGACTGCACTGATAGATTCTCTGCCGTCAAGAAAGGCTGATGATCTAAAGCCGAAATCCTGGGAGCGTAAGCTCACCACCCCTCCATGGAGCGCTTACCTCAAAATTTCGGAGGGATGCGACAGGTTTTGTGCCTTCTGCGCCATACCTCTTATTACCGGACGCCACACCTCCCGACCCATAGAGGAGATTGTGGAGGAGGTTACCACACTCACTTCGCAAGGCGTCAAAGAGTTTAATGTAATTGCACAGGATCTCTCCAGCTATGGCCGTGACATTTATGGAGAGTCAAGGCTTGCCATGCTCGTGGACCGGATTGCAGATATCCCCGGTGTTGAATGGATACGGCTCCATTACGCATATCCCGCAGATTTTCCATACGATCTGCTCGACGTGATGGCGCGCCGCGACAACGTATGCAAATATCTCGACATTGCCCTGCAGCATGCATCCGACAAAGTGCTCGGCAATATGCGGCGGCATATCACTGCGCGCGAAACGGAAGAACTGCTCTCCGAAATACGCCGTCGCGTCCCCGGCATCTTTATCCGCACCACCCTAATGGTGGGTTTTCCGGGAGAGGGTGAAGAGGAATTCAACCAATTGCTTGACTTTGTGCGCACACAACGCTTCGAGCGCATGGGAGCCTTCGCCTACTCCGAAGAGGAGGACACCTATGCTGCAAAGCATTTCAGCGATGACATCCCGGAAGAAGTGAAGCAGGAGCGGCTCGACATCCTGATGAATCTCCAGCAGGATATATCGCTCGAGTGCAACGAACGGCTGATAGGCCGCGAAGTCCGCGCACTTGTGGATCGCCGCGAAGGTGATGACAGCATCTGCCGCACCGAATGGGACAGCCCGGAGGTAGACCCGGAGATAGTGGTTAAAAATTGCGATGCCACACCCGGAGAATTTATCCGCGTGCGCATCACCGAAGCCTATCCTTACGACCTCGCAGGCGAAAAAGTGTGACAAAGATGCTTCTGCGCTTTCCCCATGAAGATAAAATTCTGATCGCCACACCCTCCCGGGGCGGCGATGCCCGCATAATCACAGCCCCCTTCTGCGGCGCGCCCGAGGTCTTCCCGGCAAGGATAAGATTATCCGATCTCTCCGACCTCTCCGACCTCTCCGACCTCTCCGACCTCCCCGACCTCTCCCATCACTCCAAATACTCCCAATACTCCCATCATTCCGGGCTCTCCGACTCAACTCCCGAGGAGCATCTCCGCAATCTCGAATTGTGCATCGCCAGGCTTAAGGCGATGCCCGAAGGTTCGAAGATAGTGCTTGCCCGCACCCGCACCACACATTCTCCCCTGATTGACGCCGCTTGGGGGATACAGCTCTTCGCCAAACTTGCCTCCGAGCGAAAGGATGCCTGCGCATTTATATTCAGCCGCGACAATTCCGGAATATGGGTCGGCGCCACACCGGAAGTGTTGCTTGAGACGGACTGCAGAGGATCTCGACCATTCATAGCCTCGGCATCTCTCGCCGGAACTATGCCGGCTGACTGCGACTCCCCTTGGGACGACAAGAATATCGAGGAACAACGGATAGTCACCGACAGCATCATGCAGACCTACCGTAGCCACGGGCTCGCTCCCGTAGCCGACGGACCTGACGACCTGCTGGCCGGCAATGTGCGCCATCTACATACCCGTATATGCTCACCGCTGCCGGAAGGATGGCATCTGGAGGACACACTTAAACTCGCCGACGACCTCTCGCCCACCCCCGCTCTCGGAGGATATCCGCGTCAGGAAGCCATTGACTTCATCACTGCCCACGAGAAAATACCACGCGAGTATTACGGAGGATACTTCGGAATCGCGACGCCTGAGCGGACACGCCTCTATGTCAACATCCGCAGTCTGCGACTGTTTCCTGCCATCGGTGCCGTGCGCCAATACGCCGGAGGAGGTATCACACGCCATTCCGACCCGCAGACCGAACTCACGGAGACAGTCAATAAATTCAACTGGCTGCACATACCGACATCAGCACACCATCTCACTGACAGCAACGCATGACCGGTTGCTAACCGCAACAACCGCAGCGATATAGATTTCACGGCAATCACGCTTAAGCTACTGCCGCACTTGATAATTATTTCCGAAAAACAATAAATTTTAATTGTTATTTCAAAAAATATTTAGTAATTTCGCGGTGACCTAATAGAACACTTATTTATAATGAATAAAACTACCATTTACTCTATCAGCACTCTGATAATCATCGTGCTCGCCCTCTCTGTGGTCATGCCGGCCATTCGTATGGGGTCCGCCTTTGTGTCCGGATTCGAGGCAGGCATGCAGGCCGTTGACAAAGGGGATCCTCTGGAATTGCCATCCTATGTGGATATCGTATTCACACCGGGCACTCATCAGCTGCTCAATACCACCGACTCTATAAGTTTCAGCAACGGTGACACATACCCTCTGGTCATCACCAAAGGCTCGGTAGCCATCTCATCCAAAGATTATCCCTCATGGAACATGTGGGTGACTCTCTCTTGCTTCTTCGCCAGTGTAGTACTGCTGATTATAATGATATGCAAACTGGTGAAATTCACAGTCAACATTGCAAAAGAACGTATCTTCATACAGAAAAACGCCACCTATCTCAAGCAGCTGGCATATTGCCTCATCGGTATTTCAATACTTGAGATAATCAACGGCATATTCTCCGAATACGCTCTCGCCAAGACCGACCTCGCCCTCGCGGGCTACGAAATGGCCGCCGACTGGACATTCCCCTGGAGCAATCTCATCATCGGACTCATAAGTCTGCTCATCTCCATAGCATGGTCAAGAGGTATCGCCATCAAGCAAGAACAAGAATTAACCATCTAAGCCTGCCGACATGCCAATAATTGTAAATCTCGACGTCGTGATGGCCAAGCGGAAGATTTCGCTTGGCGAGCTCGCCGAGCGCATCGGCATCACCGCGTCCAATCTCTCGATACTCAAGACCGGAAAAGCCAAGGCCATCCGATTCTCCACGCTCGAGAGCATCTGCGACATACTCCACTGCCAGCCGGCTGACATTCTGGAATATGTGCCTGAGTCGGGAAGCAACGATGATCTTATGACACGTCCGCTGACACCATAATTACGCGCTTCAAAAAGAAATTATATCTAACCTTAACAAATTACATATATATGAAGACAACAGTATCAGCTCTGCTGCTTCTTGCATGCGCCTGCAGCCTGACAGCCAACGCAGAGCACCTCAAAAGCCTTGACGGCAAAGGATTGGACCACGCAGTCTCCCCCAAGACTGACTTCTACCACCATGTCAACAACGCCTGGATGAAGTCACATCCGCTCACTCCGGAATATGCGCGCTACGGGCAGTTCAACATCCTCAACGACTCCTCCAACAACCGTATCCGCCGCATAGTAGCCAATGTGGGCGCTACCAATCCGGAGCCCGGCACAGTAGCGTACAAGGTGGCTACTCTCTACGCTACCGGCATGGACAGTGTGCGTCGCAACAAACTCGGTGCCAAACCGATAGCAGACAAGATCGCGCGTATACAGAATACGCCGGCCGACAAGATGGACGACCTCTTCCTCTGGATGCATAAGGAGATTGCCTCCCCATTCATCTACTCGGGACCACAAGAGGACCTCAACAATTCATCGCAATATGCCATGTACGTAGGCGCCGCTCCACTCACCCTCGGTGACAGAGATTATTACCTTAAAGACGATAAGGATAATAAGAAAATCCGCGATGCTTACCACAAACTCATCATCAAGGATATGAAGCTCGCGGGGCTTTCCTCCGGCGACGCCAAGCGTATCGCTGACAACGTGCTCAAAATAGAGACGCTCATCGCAGACTCCACCTGGACAAGAGAGAAGAGCCGCGACCTCAACGCCATGAACAATGTCCGCGACCTCGCATTCCTCAAGAGCGAATATCCCCATATCCCCTGGGATCGCTTCTTCATCGAGACAATGAACATTCCCACACCGCAGACTTTCATCGTCACTGAAATCAACACTGCCAAGCAGGGAGACAATCTATACGCTTCCCTCTCTGACCGTGAGAAGAAAGACTTCTATCTCTGGCAACTCGTCAGCGGTGCGGCTCCCTATCTCTCGGATAATTTCTCCAACGCTCACTTTGAATTCAACAAGATCATGAGCGGCGTGCAGAAGCAGCAGCCTCGCTGGAAGAGAGTGCAGGGTGTCACAGAGGATAAGCTCGGCGAGGCTATCGGCGAACTCTATGTGGCCGAATACTTCCCCGAATCTTCCAAGAAATATATGGAGGAGCTGGTCTCCAATCTCCGCAACGCACTCGGCAAACATATCATACGTCTACCCTGGATGAGCGATGACACCAAACTCAATGCCATCAAGAAGCTCAATGCCATCACCGTCAAGATAGGTTATCCTGACAAGTGGAAGGACTACACCACCATGACGATTGATCCGGAACTCTCTTACTACGAGAATGTACACAACGCCAACATGTGGCATCAGGCCGAGTATCTCAAGAAGTACGGCAAGCCGGTGGACCGCACGGAGTGGGGCATGTATCCGCAGACCATCAATGCCTACTACAATCCTCTCAACAATGAGATTGTAT
>CAYSJG010000008.1:0-2047 GCA_964431295.1 uncultured Sangeribacter sp.
ATTATTATAAGATTTATAAGATTTATAAGATTTATAAGATTTATAATACTTCCCGGACTTATCAGACATATACCGGCTGCAGACAATATAGAGCCACACCATGCGTTAATTAATCGATGGACATTAACCGACAAAACCATACTGTAAAGGGGACTCACATCACTCATCGCCCTTTTCCTGAGCGCATTGCACACGCGCTCAGGATAGTCTGCGTCTTGTCGTGCGCTCTCGCCGCCATCATCGGCGGCTCACTCCCGGCTGCCGCCAAACCGCGCGAGAAGCTCGCCAACAGACCATACGCCGACCAGAAGCGGATACATCTCGGATTCTCCGTAGGCCTTCATTTCCAAGATCTTAACTTTACGGATACATCGCCGACAACAATCAGCGCTGGGTGGCGGAAGTGCCCGCATTCTCACCGGGATTCTGCGTGAATGTGCTCGGAGACCTCCGCCTACACAAATATCTCAACCTGCGACTCACGCCCGGCATGTACTTCGGATCGAAGACCATCACCATGATCGATTACAACAATCCCAATCCAGAAGTATCGCCTGAGGAGGGATTTCCGTCAAAGGTACAGCAGACTGTCAAATCCGCATACGTGGTGGTGCCCCTCGACCTCAAAATATCCGGAGACCGGCAGAGAAATGTGCGCCCGTATGTCACCGTAGGTGCAATGGCCGCTTTTGACGTCTCCAAAAAGCGCTCCGAATATCTCACCTTCAATCCCGCTGATGCATATCTTACTGTTGGATTGGGATGCGACTTCTACCTGCCCTTCTTCAAATTCATCCCCGAAATAAAATTCTGCTTCGGACTCACTGACATACTGCGCCACGACAGGCCTGACCTTGTGGACAATCCACATCAATACATCATGACTCAATCACTCTCCAAGGTCAAGTCCAACATGGTGGTTATCAATTTCTATTTTGAATGACACACTCTTCACATCACAGCAATAACCCGACCCCGCGACACTTCGGCCACGCTCTGAGACGCCATCTGCTGATGACGCTCTGCTTTCTGATGCTCGCCGGAAACACGGCTTTGGCGCAAAGCGATGTGCAGCTGTCACAATACTGGGCGGTACCGGCATATTACAATCCGGCGGCCTCCGGCTCCACGGACTTCCTCCGCATACGCGCCGGCGCCAAGCTACAGTGGGTGGGAATAGAAAACGCGCCCATGTCATTCATGGGCACTGCCGACTCCCCACTCAAGATAGGCACCAAACGCATAGGACTCGGAGTCAACCTCATGCAGGAGTCACTCGGACTCTTCTCTAACCTTATAGCCAACATACAGGCCTCCTACAAAATCAATCTCTTCAAGGGAAGAGGAGTCCTCTCGATCGGACTGCAGGGCGGATATTACAACTCCAAATTCAAAGGCACTGAAATATTTATCCCTGACGGAGATGATTATCACGAAAGCACAGACACGTCGCTCCCTAATCAGGATCTCGCCGGCAACGCATTCGACTTCTCAGCCGGCATACTCTTCTCACATAAATATTTCAACATCGGCATCTCCGGACTCCATCTCCTCAATCCTGTCGTCAAGATGAATGTAGAAGGAAGCGAAGCCTCGGATGCACATGAATATGAAACGGAGCTCTCCAGACAGCTCTATTTCATCGCCGACGGCAATATTCCGCTAAAAAACACGTTATTCTCATTACAGCCGTCACTGATGATACACACCGATTTCGGCAACTTTTATGGTGAGGCCACCATGAGAGCCACCTACAATCGGTTTATCACTTTCGGAGCCGGATACCGTTGGCAAGAGGCAGTATACGCCATGATAGGAGTTGAATTCAAGAATTTCTTCGCCGGATATGCCTACGATTTTCCACTCTCCGCAATCGGCAAAGCCTCATCGGGAAGCCACGAGCTCATCGTCGGATATCAGCTCAAGCTCGACTTCTCCGGAAAAAACAAGAATAAACACCGTTCCATTCGTATAATGTAGCGACTATGACTATAAAGCAGCATAATTCTCCTCTTCACCCCGCCGGCGGTAAAGGCCGGATGTCGGC
>CAYSJG010000008.1:2057-11852 GCA_964431295.1 uncultured Sangeribacter sp.
AGCATCATGGGCTCTGTCACTCTCCGCGGCAGCTCTCATGGCTTCCTGCATGGCCGCCAAAGGGGGCGGAGCAGGCGGTGAAGTCACCGGAGTCGGAGGCTCCACACTCTCGGAGCCCACTCCGTACGGCATGGTACTCGTCGACAGAGGCGCCTACGCTATGGGAGCCGCCAAAGACGACTCAGTATGGGGCATCAAGGCCAACGCCAGAGGTGTCTCCATCGACTCATTCTGGATGGATGAGACGGAGGTCACTAATTCCAAATACAAGCAATTCGTATTCTGGGTCAGGGACTCCATCATCCGAGAGAGACTCGCCGACCCCGCCTTCGGAGGCAACGAGGCTTTCAAAATCGAGGAAGACAAGGAGGGCAATCCCATCAAGCCCTATCTCAACTGGAACAAGCCTATCCCCTGGCGCAACGCCAACGAGGATGAGCTCAGAGCCATTGAGAGCGTCTACCGCACCAATCCCATCACCGGACGCAGGGAGCTCGATCCCACACAGCTCAACTACCGATATGAGATATTCAATCATACGGCCGCCGCACAGCGCAAAAACAGGCTCGACCCCACGCGCAGGGAATACAACACTGACCTCCCCGTACCCACTGATCTGCCCGTCATTTCCAAAGATACGGCATACTTCACCGAAGAGGGAGAAATTGTAAGAGAGACCATCAGCAGACCCCTCACCGGAGACTATGATTTCCTCAATACATATATCGTCAACGTATACCCCGACACTACCGCCTGGATCAACGACTTTGACAATGCGTACAACGAGCCTTACACCAGACTATACTTCTCCCACGCCGGATACAACGACTATCCGGTGGTCGGAGTAAGCTGGGAGCAGGCCAACGCTTTCTCCAACTGGCGCACGGACTACCTCAGACGCTCGCTCGGACAGGAGGGCGTATACATCGAACCTTACAGACTACCCACAGAGGCTGAATGGGAATACGCCGCAAGAGCCGGCAATTCTGAATCTTCATATCCCTGGGAGGAGACACTCCCCATGGACGAGAGAGGATGCTTCTACGCCAACTTCAAGCCCATGGACGGTGACTTCGTAAGAGACGGACATGTCATCACTTCCGCCGTAGGCACGTTCGCACCTAACGATTTCGGACTTTACGACATGGCCGGCAATGTCTCGGAGTGGACATCCACCGCATATACCGAAAGCATCAACAAACTGACCTCTGACCTTAACCCTGAATACCGATACGACGCCGCCAAAGAGGACCCCTACAAGATGAAGCGCAAGATTGTGCGCGGAGGCTCGTGGAAAGATGTCGCACACAATCTTCGGTCTGACCTCAGACAATGGGAATACCAGAACGAACAGCGCTCATATATAGGATTCCGCAACGTCCGCTCACAAATCGGATTCGCCAAGGGCACACAGAAGATAAGAAAGAAATAATATTCACCAGAGTCTCAATCCTACCTCATGGTCAAGATACGCAAATATGCCAACGGCATCGAACGCTTCCTTCACGGACAGAAAGGACAGCGGTTTTTCAACTTCGCATATTCCATAGGCGCCGCCATCGTCATCTGGGGCGCTCTGTTCAAAATATTGCATCTCCCCGGAGGCTCCACACTCCTCTGCATCGGCATGGGCACGGAAATCGCCATGTTCATACTCACGGCCTTCGACCGACCGCCAAAGGAATACGCCTGGGAGGATGTCTTTCCGGTGCTTGATTCACACAATCCGGAAGACAGACCCGACCTCTCCGGCACAGGACAGAATATCGCCGGAGGTGTAATCGTCAACGGCATACCTGTCGGAGCTGACATACCACAGGCATCTGACTACCAAGGTTCGGACGAATATGCCGGAGTGGGATCAGCCATACCGGGAGCCCCAGTAGTCATCGGAGCGGGAGCCGCAAGGGCCACCGCCGGAATACCCGACGGAGTAGCCTTGTCAGAAGAGGACACGCAGTCACTCAGAGAGTCCATCTCCAAAATGTCTGCCGCCGCGGAACAGCTCTCACAAATGGCCGAACTCACCACTGCCACACAGGACTATCTCGCACAGCTCTCCGGCATCGCAGAGCAGATGACACGACTCCGCGACACCACTGAGTCACTCAATGAGGTCAGCTCCGTACTACTGCAGTCATATAAGGCCATCACAGACAATTCAGACTCCATCTCACGCAGCTCCGAAGGATACGTGGACCGAATGGAGGACCTCAACAGAAATATCGGAGGACTCAACACCATCTACGAGATACAGCTCAAGAGCATCTCGTCACAGCTCGAGTCCATCGACAGAGTCAACCGCGGTCTCAAAGACATCCGCGATATGTACGAAAAGTCCGCCAACGAAAGCGCGCACTATTGCGAAGAGACCGAGAAGATGGCTCGCTATATGAAGCAGCTCAACGCTGTATACGAGAAGATGATCACCGCGATGACCATCAATATGTACAATCCCATGATGGGAGCGGCACAGCAGCCGGGACAACAGCCCGTCAACCCCTTCACTCAAGAATCATAACAGCACACACAATATGGCAGGTGGAAATAATGTAGCTCGCATGTCGCCAAGACAGAGGATGATCAACCTTATGTATATCGTCCTCACGGCCATGCTCGCTCTTAATGTGTCAAGCGAAGTGCTCAACGGCTTCAGCCAGGTGCAGGACAGCCTCCACCGCACCAATATCAATATGACCGCCAGAAATGAGATACAGTTCAAGTATCTCGCCGACCTTTATAAGAAAAATCCGGAAAAGGTCGGACCTTGGTTTGACAAAGGCAAGGAGCTGCACTCACGCTCCACACAGCTTTATCTTTCCATCGACTCGCTCAAGACGGCGATCGCCAAAGCCGCCGATGGAGAAAATGGAGACTATCATCAGCTCACCAACCTCGACAACCTCGAGGCCACTTCGGTTACTATGCTCAATCCGGCCACAATGAGGGGCACACAGCTGCGCAAGGAGATAGAAAAATACCGCAGCTATGTCGCCACATTGATCACGGACTCCGCAAGAAGAGCCGCCGCGCTCGAAGCGCTCGCCACTCCCGATCGCAATATCCCCGGCACCATCGGCAATGTCAAGTGGGAGACAGCCATGTTTGACAACATACCCGCCATCGCCGGCATCACTCTGCTGACCAAACTGCAAAACGATATACGTCAGGCTGAGTCGGAAGCCATGTCCACACTCATCACCAATGTGGACATCGGGGATGTCAGAGTCAACGAGCTCAACGCATACGTCATACCCAACTCCAACATGATCATGCGCGGAGGTAAATACTCTGCCAATATCGTGCTCGCGGCCATCGACACTACTCAGAGGCCTACTATATACATCAACGGAGCAAAGCTGCCGGGCAACACTGGACTATATGAATTTGTACCCACACAGATCGGCACACACGAATACTCCGGATATTTGGAGGTGATGCGCGGAGACGGCACACTTGACAGAAGGGAATTTAAATCCTCCTACACTGTCATTGAGCCCATGGCCACAATCTCACCCACCATGATGAATGTACTGTACGCCGGCATCAACAACCCCATATCCATCTCAGTGCCCGGAGTGCCCATGAATGCCATCAATGCATCCATGACCAACGGCACCCTCACCCGCAACGGCGACACCTGGATAGCTCATCCCGGCAAAGTGGGCACGGAAGCTGAAATCTCTGTCACCGCCACACTCGACGGACGACAGCAGAACGTAGGATCGATGAAGTTTCGCGTCCGTAAGCTCCCGGACCCCTCGCCATTCATCGCCATCAAGGACGCCTCCGGCAACCCCGTACACTACAAAGGTTCGCCCAAGCGTATTTCCAAAGCGCAGCTCATGAACGCCTCCGGACTCGGAGCTGCCATCGACGATGATATCCTCAACGTCACATACACCGTGGTATCATTCTCCACTATCTTCTTTGACTCCATGGGCAACGCCATACCCGAGGTCAGCAACGGCAGCGCTTTCTCCGACAGACAGCGACAGCAGTTCAGCAGACTCAAGCCCGGCAAGTCATTCTTCATCTCCAACGTCAAGGCCAAAGGACCGGACGGTATTACACGCGACATTTCTCCCATGGAGGTAGCCCTCAACTGACGACCTCTCACATTATCATAATCCTAAGAGCATTCACAGATGAAACTGTATAAGAAATTATTTCCCGCCGTAGCCACTGCTGCTTTTGCCGTCACTTTCGCAGCGGTATCCATGGCTCAGGTCGAATCCGGGGGAAGCGTCGTCAGAAAACGCGCTGACCGCGACAAAAAGGCGCAGACCGACAAGGCCGGTCCGCAGGTCACCGAGCGCATGCAGGGCTTCTACGAAACCAAGGAGCCTCACGACGCCGATTTGCAGTATATGCGCCAGATTTATCGACAGCTCGACCTTACTAAAGATGCCAATACACCTCTTTATTACCCCGAGGATGTCATTGACGGACAGGAAAATCTTTTCCGCATCATACTTGGGCTGGTGGTCAACGGCAAAATACCGGCTTACGAATATCTTGACGGCAGAGAGGTGTTCACCGACCAGTACAAGGTCAAGGTGGGTGACATGCTCGACAGATTCGGCATATACTACAAGGCCGGCTCGGGACGCAACCAGCCGGAATACATTATAGAGGAAGCTGATGTCCCCACAGGACAAGTGCTTAATTACTATATACTCGAAAAATGGGAATTTGACCGCCGCTCCAACCGCATGAAGACACGCGTTGAGGCAATCTGTCCCGTACTCAATCAGAGCGGAGACTTCGGAGGAGAGATGAAGCTACCCATGTTCTGGGTCAGGTTTGACGCTCTAAGGCCATTCCTCGCGCAGCAGTATATCTTCCTCAGCGATGACAACAATCTTCCTCAATATTCACTCGACGATTATTTCAATCTCGGCATGTACGAGGGGGACATATATAAGACCCGCAACCTCCGCAACCTCTCCATGAATCAGATGTATCCCGACCCGGACGACCTCAAGCGGGCACAGGACAGCATCGACCATCGACTCAGAGATTTCGGCAAAAACCTCTGGGTGCCCACACGGGAGGAGTTCCTGGCGCAACAGGAGGCTAAAGCTCAGGCTGAAAAGCTCGCGGCCGCCGGCGACACCATACCTGAACGCACTGTAGTCACCACTGACCAACCTAAGGAGAAGAAGGCTCCGGCCAAATCCAAACGCAAATCCACTAAGAAGCGCGGGGCGGTCAAGAAGAGTCCATCGTCAAGCTCTTCACCCAACAGCAGCGCCACCAAATCAGTCCGCAACCGCCGACGTCGCTGACACCTTGCAAAAGAGCTTATCTCAGAAAATATATGGAACGAGGCGTGCCATCCCGGGTACGCCTCGCGACGTTATGGCATACGCCATACGCAGATAGGCGCGATGCAGTCCGGAGAGATAAATGCAGCCTAAGGCGCGATGCAGATTTTCACGGGCCGCCTCCAAATTCCCCTCACGCCGGTAGAGCGCACCAAGAATCGTCCGCCGATAAGCCAGCAGACGCATGACATGCCCTTTGTCAGGATAATCGCTCGCAAGTGTGGCAGCCTCCATCAGGTCAATCACATGCTCCCACTCTCCGCGTCGGTGAGTGTAGTCCACACCTGTGATGGACGCCTCACCCTGCTCATATACATCGGTCATTGACCTCTCAGAGATAATTATCCGCGGGAGACCGAGAAGCAATCTGTGACCCAGCTCTATGTCGTCCCAGCCATGCAGCTCCACATTCCAGCCTCCGCACCTGCGCATATACTCCGTATCACACGCATAACTCTGAGTACTGAGCATAGCATGCAGCTGATTGCTGTCCATAGGCTTATCCTTCACCATCGGACGCACCTTCTTTCCGCCGCGATAATAATGTGTGGTCAACGGCCACACCGCCATCTCGGCTTCAGGCACCTTCGCAAACAGATCATATATCCGGGAGATATATTCCGGACTCATTATATCATCGCTGTCAAAGAAAGTCACTCTGCCGGTCACCGTATGCTCCAGACCAGTCTGGCGGGCACGCGCCGCCCCCTGACGACGCTCCTCCAGCACGATGACATGCGTCCGTCCGGATGCATTCATCTTCGCCGCCCACGATTCGAGCACATCCTTCGTACCGTCCGTCGAATTATTGTCCACCAATATTATCTCATCGGGCATACGGCTCTGACGCGCCACGCTGTCAAGCGTCGCTACTACTATCTTCTCACGATTGTATACAGGAATTATCAGCGTAAGCCGCTCGTCTCTCTTCATGCACCAAAGATAATAATTTTATTGGACTCCTTATCACCAAAACATCAACGCATCGCCACTCTCCCAAGCACGCGTATCAAGCCGGGACCCAAATAGGACAACAACGCGCCAAGACGATTCTTCATCCGCACACGGGGATTAAGCAGCGACTGCAGACGCCTCTTCTTTATCTCTGCCCAACATTCGGCCTTTATCCTACGATACTCCTCCTCCCGACGCCCGCTCAGTATAAGATACATATTGAAGCAGGCGCTCATCCTACGGTCGGACGCGGCCGAGGATATGGCCGGAAAACGCCTCCTGACTCCCTCCTCGATGTCGGAAGTCACCTTCAGCACATCGAGTCTGCCGCGCGTAAACTCATGCATATAGCTCGCACCGTGCTGACGATAGAAATATATTGCCGCCGGGATATACACTATACGCCTACCCTCGGCAAATATCCGCCAGAATATCTCCAGATCCTCATACCGCTGCCCCTCCACAAAACGCACTCCGCGATTGAAAATGGCGCGTGATACACACATCTGCCAGATGGCATTCATCAACGGCCGCTGATACAGACCTGCCTCAATCGCCTCCTCCGCATTATAACGACGCATCCCTTTGCCATCCACGGCAAGCGTCCGGCTACGCCAGCCTGCAGGTTCGCTATCGCTCTCAATCATGCACCCTACCACTACATCGGCTTCCTCGCGCTCCATGACAGCGAGCATCGTCTCCAATGCCCGCGGATGAAACAGATCGTCGCAATCGATAAAAAACAATACGCTGCCACGAGACTCGGATATGCCACGGTTGCGCGCAGAGGAGACTCCTCCGTTCTCCTGACTTATCACACGTATCCGATCATCCTCAGCCGCAAGACGCGAAAGCACCTCGATGCTACCGTCCGTCGACCCGTCATCGACGGCTATCAGTTCCCAGTCACTGTATGACTGCGCGATAACTGACCGCACGGAGGATTCCAGAAATTTCTCACCGTTGTAGACCGGCATGATTACCGAGGCCTTCGGAGATGTGCCTCCGACATTGTCGGATGATAATTCCGCATTCATTGATGTCTACTTTTACGCGCTTTGCGGCGCCTGAACATTCTTATGAAAATCACACAGTATACAGACGCCCCGGCTGTCAGCAGTATCACCGACGCCACACGGGGCAACACGTAGACCACTCCCAGACTTGACAACGACACAAGCATAGAGGTAATAAACAGCAGAGTCACATTACCCCCCAGACGGCAGGCATATCGCAGACGATACACCCCGCAAGTCACGCCGACATATATCAGATGCCATAGAAGAAGCGCCACTCCGATACCGGTGATGCCAAGCCAATGATAGCAGGCTATGCACAGCCCCAGACCCATAAGCGAGTCGAGGCTCTCCACTATGAAATATACACGCCCGTCACCTTTGGCTGCCATCAGATATCCCACCACTGTGGATACAGAGCGGCAGAGCACGCTGAGAATGCCTATTGACACAAAGGCTGTAATCTCCAGAAAGGCCTCGGAATAAAGAAGCCTTATCACCCATGGGGCAAAAGCAATAAAGAGCAGTACGAGCGGCGTAAATATACTCAGCAGCAGTGTCACCTCATGATTCACAAAGGTGGCCACACGCCGATTGTGACGGACATACGCCGACACACGCGGATAAAATTCAAGCCCTACTGAATTGAACACCAGCGAGGTATATCGCACCACAAGTGCCGTACCGGCGCCATACAAGCCGGCCTCGTATGTGGAGACGGTCACATTGAGCCATGAGACGAATATCAGCTGACACAAGGTGCTCACAAACGCCGCAATCGACAAATAGGCACCGAGCTTCACAAAGCCCCGCCCCTCCTTCAGCTCACAGCGCTTGCCAAGCCTGTAGGGGTAGCGGCGGTTGCGGTTGACAAATGCGAACACCACACCTGTCACTGCGTAAGAGAGGATGGAAAATATCACGCTGTCATCGCCCAGCCAGCGAAACATCGGTATCGAAATCAAAAGACCCGTCACGGCTGTCTCCATGCCGGTACGCGCCAGACGACGATAATTCTCGGTCCCCTGAAATATCGCATTCTCACCACTATACAGAGCGTTGAAGAGCATGACGGCTCCCAACAGCGCGAAATTCCACCAATACACTCCGTCCCCCATGATTATCCGCGCAAGAGGCCATGACAGCGACACGAGCACGAGCGCGCCCAGCAGCCCTACCACCACACTCCATGACCTCACATTACGTATCAGACGCTGCAGCCGCGACTCATCGCCGCGTGCCTGCGCCACATCGCGCACCGTGCTTTGACGCAGACCCAGACTTGTAAGATAAGTCGCCGTATCCACCGTCTGATTGAATATAGCGAAGAGACCGATGCCGGTAGCAGACAGCCATATCGCCACCAGCTTGTTTTTCACCATCGAGCAGAGGATGCCGAGCCCTTCCACACCGGTAAACAGCCCAGTCACTCTCAGCACTTTCTTTGTGATTCCGACACTCATATCTCCTTAGTACTTCTCCCTTAAACGTAAAATTTCAGAGTCTTTACATATTTCAACCCCCGTATACACTGTCATCCGCGCTGAAATCCAGATAGTATCGCTCATATATCGTGGCTCGGCCCCCAAGACCGTATTTCTGACGCGCCAACCCTTCATTGAGATAGCGGCCGTTATCTTCATTGCATATACCGAAGTCGAAATACCGGACGCCACATTCATGGCAAACTCTTATCAGATAGTCAAACAGCAGGGCGAGCGCACCATCGCGTCTGCCGCTTGGCGCACTGCATATATACTGTGCGTGGGATGTCACACCGCAGTCAAACATACACACTCCGGCCGACGGAGACTCTGCAAAACTGCTGCCGGCCTCCGCCACTCCATAGAGACGTATCCTGTCAGGAAAACGGCTTCGCAACAGCTTCAATTCATCAAGAGTATGCACCGGAGCCACAGCGTGTCTTGCACAGAGACAATCGCTCAGCAGCCTGTGAAACGCCTCCACCTCCACATCCTCCGTAAGCTCTCTGACTTCACGACCGCACCTCTGAGCGCGCTTGAGATTGCGCCGCTGCTGGCTGTCATAGCCCTCATTGTGCTCCAGATCCACTGTCACCGAAAGGTCGCGACGGATCAGGGACGCCCCGGCGCGCCACAATGCGTACAGGTCCTCGTCGGAGGGCTGAGAGGCATAGATACCGGGCACCGGCTTATACTCCAGACCCGTCATCCCCTCTCTGCGACAATATCCCTTGAGCTCACGCATCAGCGCGAGCATATCATAGCTTTCAAAATGAGACGGAGGTAAAAGCCAGCCGCCATAGGTCAGACCCTGATGACTGTACAGCACACCCCCGGAGATATTTGCCGGCAGAAGCGCGACAATCTCACCGCCTCGGCGCGCTATCAGCGAATGATCGGCATATCGGTCTGAGTGATAGTCCATAAATCCGCGCAGATGCAGAAAAGTCGCGTTGCGGGATTTTTCGACAAAGGCGTCCCACTCCTCCCGCAATCCGGGATTATATCTCT
>CAYSJG010000008.1:11862-20187 GCA_964431295.1 uncultured Sangeribacter sp.
TGCTCATGCTCGTACCGGCTCCATATTGTTGGCATGCGTCACTGTATCCAGCTTGCCGGATTCAGTTTGTCACGGTTTTTCCACACTTCAAAGTGAATGCTGCTCATACCCGGATTGTCGGGATCCTCGGCCACACGTCCCACACTGTCGCCTTGACGCACCGTATCACCGACCTTCACGCTCGCTGAGGCGATATTTCCATAGACGGTATAATAATCACCGTGATTGACTATCACCACAGTGGCAAAACCGGGTATCATGTATACTCCCGAGATCTTGCCCGCATATACCGCGCGCGCGGTCGCACCGGCCGACACCTCCGCGTCTATACCGGGATTGTCATACATCACATCCGGCAGATCCGGCAGCGCATGGCGCCCGAACGGGCTGGTAATCCGGAACGCACCGCTCACCGGACGCGGGAGTCTTCCCTTCATGGAAGCGAAGCCATCGGAGGAAGAAGCCGCGGATTTAGAAGCATTGGACGACTTGGATGATGCCGAGCCGCCTCCGGAGGATGATGACGCACTGCCGCGGGGTCGGCGCTTACGCGCTGAAGCATAGTCCTTACCTTCCGACTTACCGGAAGAGGCTGACTTGTCGCTCTTCTTGCCGCTACGTGACGCCACCTGCTTCTCCCCGGCCCTCTTCTTGCCGGCTGCATCCGCTTTCTTACGCTCCTCCTTGCTCTCTTTCCGGCTACGCGACGTATTGTCGGAGACCACATCCTTAGCCGCTGCACTCTCCTTTTCGGCAGCCTCGCTCTTCTCGCGCTCGGCACGCGCGAGACGTTCCTCCTCGGCGCGACGCTTTGCTTCCGCGGCTGCCTGACGCTCCTCCTCGCGACGTCGCTCCTCGGCGGCCTTGCGCTCCTCGGCGGCGATAAGTGACGCCACTCGATTGCGGAGGTCATTTACTTCCGCCTGCTTGCGTGCAAGATGGTTTTGGAGAGCCGTCCCGTTGGCTTTCAGGTCTGACACTATCTTATTCTGCACCTTCTGCTGACTCTCCAGACGGGTCTGGACCTTCACCTGACGGCCCAGCATCACGTCATAATCCGACTTCGCACGTAGAAGTTTCGCATTCTCCTCCTTAAGCGAAGCTACGGTCTTGTTGATCTCCTGAGTCTGATTGTCGCGCCAACGCGCAAACTCCTTCAGATAACGCATACGGCGCTCCGCCTGACCCAGACCCTTTGAGGAGAACACGAAGGCGAGCTTGCTGTTGCGCTTGCGGCTGCCGCGCATCCGCTTCACTGCCTTGAGATATTCGCCCCGAAGGGTCTCAAGCTTCCTGGTATTGTCGGCTATCTGGCTCTCAAGACCATTTATCTGCCTTTGCAGACCGGACACTTTACCCTGCAATACACCCACCTCCCTTCGGCTCACCGTTATGTCCTCATCTATTTTGCTCAGCTCGCTCAGGCTTTTGCGGATTGATGCCTCGTTTTGACGGATCTCCTCCTTTGTGCGCGCCACTTCGCGCTGCGCGTCCTCCTGACGGCGGCGCACATCAGCAGAGGTCTCCGATTTGCTTCCACTCTTGCCTGAACTGCGACGCTTACCTGACTTCCGAGAGCTCTTCTTTGACGTACTCTTCTTGCCCGAACTGCTCTTGCCGCCAGACTTTCTGCCGCTCGACTTCTTGGATGTCTGCCCGGACGCGTATGCCTCCGACACACCGATTTCGGGCACCACAGGCAGCAGCATCAGCGACAATACACACAGCAAAGCCACACCCCGCTTACAGCAGCTCTTGCAGCAGGTTTTCACCTCCGCTGCAGCCGCCGCTCCCCAGACCTTCCTTATATCTCTCAATATTCTTTTCAAAACGACTCTCCTCACTATAGTATCCCGCCATGCCGGGGGATGGATATTCAAAATTTTATTACCTCGCGAAGACGCACTTCGCGATATTTCGGACTCAGCTCCGCAGGCTGCATCGGTTTGGCACCGTATTCCGGCTTATCCGCATCCAACTGAGCTGAAAATCTATATTTGCCAAAGGTCACGTTTATCGCAGCCTCGGCTCTGCCGCTGTTGTCATAACATACAAAGATGTCAAGCAAGCGCTCGAAATTCCTCTTATCTTCCGTGGAAGCGTCATCATTCACGCCAAACAGTTTCTTAACCACCCGCGAATCAGCATTAACCATCAGATTGACCATTCTACCTTCCAAATCCACACCATATGCGTACATGAGTGCATTGCCGATATAAGGAGGGAAAACAGACCACCCGTCCATCACCTTTGTGACTGCCTCATCACCGACAGCTACGCTGTCCACCATGATATTGTAAAATTCGCATTCCTTATAATTCTTCTTGCTGAGCTCACCTTCATCCACAATGACTATTCTCCCGAGCATCAGACTCTGCAGCGAAGAGAGGATTTTGTGGTCATCATCATATTCCAGTTCGCAGTATGTACGCTTCATCTTATTGACGATAAGAATCTTGTCCTGAGTCATATCCACTCTGAACACTTCACCTACAAAGGGAGCGCGTACCGACATATACAAGGATTTATCCTTCTCCATGCTTACTTTGACAGAGGGGGAAAGAGGCAGTCCGTCTGCATGAAGTTTGCCGCTGAGAGAGGACCGCAGCCAGGGTTTGTAATTCTGACATATGATTTCCGCGGCTTCACGGCTCTCACGCTTCCCCAGCTTTTCATTATCTACCGTATACTCTTCCGACGCGTCCGACACTGTCTGCGCAGAGATATCACAGGGAGACATCACCGCCGCTGACCATATCATCAACAATATAATTAGCTTCCAAGCCATTCGGCCTAAGAGCGCGTTCCTTAAGCCTCCATCTGCCGCAGACATATATCGCGTCGTGCCGGGATTTATATTCTCTCTCCTATACTTCGTATTCATCACTTTCTGTTCAGTTTAGACTCTACATAGCCTTTTACCTTCTGCAATTCGGCATTCATGACCGGAGAATTGGAGTCGGCCTCCTTCTCCTCCTTCTCTATAAGCTCCATGGCCTTCTCATAAGCCGCACGCGCACCTTGCTCATCACCTATGGCGCTCAATATCTCACCTGAATGGAAATAATAATCTGATGAAATATCAGTCTTCATCTCCTCGGCCATCTCCAGAGCAGCATCCATCACCTCCCGGGCGGCATCCGCTTTGCCGGAGCGATAGAGCGCCCAGGCCTTCGTATCGAGATAGGTAGGATTATTCGGCTCCAGGCGCACAGCGCGTGTGCTGAAGTCGACAGCCTTCGCCTTATCTTCATCGCTCACATACGCTTCAGGGTCGCGCACAAGAAAATAAGCATAGTTATTGAGCACGAGGGCATCATCCGGACTCAGCATCAGCGCATTGTCATAGCATACATACCCCGAAGCATCGTATGATGTCCCGAGATTGTGAAGATCACCGGCCGTAGAATACATCTCCTCCAGCAGATCTATATCCGCCGCTGTCACATTTTTGTCCAGACGGGAGGTTTCCAAGGGCTTGTCAAGCTCTATCCCCGGAAATTTGGACGAAGCAAACTTCTGCAGTTCACGGAGCGCTGTCTCGGCATCGCCAAGCTCTGCCAGCAATCTCACATACAGCATCTCCGTATCGTCACCAAGAGGATTGAAATCCTGTACGGCTGCCGCATAAAGCGATTCCATCACTCCACGCTTGCGCGCCATATAAGCGAATTTCATGGCATGACGACGGTACTCCTCATTGCCCGGCTCGAGATCT
The DNA here is from genome assembly GCA_964431295.1 of uncultured Sangeribacter sp. Taxonomy (GTDB): domain Bacteria; phylum Bacteroidota; class Bacteroidia; order Bacteroidales; family Muribaculaceae; genus Lepagella. The sequence goes on from CAYSJG010000008.1 coordinate 15,581, forward strand.
ATCGCATACTGAGCCAGCTCCAGAGCCTTATCATTCTGCTTGTGTATCGAATAGTAAGAGGCCGCGATTATCTGCACTTCAGGGGTGTGAGGATACTGCTTGAGCACTGTCTCCACAAGTCTGTCGCCTCGTGAACTGCCGGTATTGTCGACCGAGTCACACACCTGGCCACCGATATAATACAGCAGCAGGTCCCGCTTCGACTCAAACTCAAGATCATCTGCTATCAGAGCCTCGTAGACATTCTGATCATACGCCACACTGTCCCCCTTCTCCTTATAAATACGCGAAAGCTGGATACGCGCCAGCCCTCCCCTTCCGGAATCTGACATCCTCAAAGCATTGTTCAGACTCTCTATCGCTGAGTCACGCCGTCCCAGGAAGTCCTCCATGCGGCCTTTGAATATCCAATACATAGGCTCGCGGGGATTGGTGGATATGAGCCGTGTCGCCTCGTCCATCACCCCGAGAGTGTCACCTTTGGCCAGCAGTATCCCCACCTTGCGCAGGCTCAGCTGGATATCCTCCCCCTCTATACTGCGGTATTCCTCCAGTCGCGCCAGAGACTTGTCATAATCGTAATTGTCCAGATATAGATCTGTCAGTGCCTGAAGCGCGTCAGTGTCGCCCGGCTTAAGAGAATGATAGCGCTCCAGCACTCGGATAGCCTCCGCGCTGTCACCTATCCGCGACCGCATATGGGCATAATAATATACGGCAAAGAAATCTTCCGGATACATCTCGACAAGACTCCGCGCGCTCGCCAGTATCTTGCCAAGCGACACTGAGTCCATATTTGCATACGGAGATGTAAGCATCTTCAGAGAGGCATACATCATGGAGGCATCCCCATAAGTACTGTCGATATCGTATGCCCGGCGATACAGCTCGTAGGCTTCGCCATATTCATTGTCAGCGGCGTGACGCGCGCCCTCAAGGTAATAGTGACGCGCCTTTGCACGCGCAGACGATTCTGACATCCCGGCATCATGCCCGCGGCCGGATACGCCCGGCGCACATATCGCCGTCAATCCCAGCACGCATGCCATCGCCAATATCACTGATCTTCCCTTCATCACAGTCATCTATTCATCATCCGTCACGACAGGCCGGTATGACCGAAAGCACCGTCCTCGCGCACAGTCCTGTCCAGACGCTCCGCCGGCTCCCATGTCACACGGTCATACTTCGTTATCACCATCTGACATACGCGCTCGCCATCCTTCACCACAAAGTCTTCACTGCCAAGATTTATCAGTATCACACATATCTCACCGCGATAGTCCGAATCTACAGTGCCGGGACTGTTGGCCACCGTCAGGCCGTAATTAAGCGACAAGCCGCTGCGCGGACGTATCTGACATTCATACCCCTGAGGCAACTGCATATATAGACCCGTCGGGATCAGCGCACGCTGCCCGGGGCCGATTGTCACATCTCCATCCGGCAGATATGCGCGCACATCCATACCTGCCGCCCCGGGGGTGCCGTACGACGGAAGAGGATGATGACTCTTATTTATTATTTTTACTTTTACACTTTCCATAGCTAAGTCTTCAAATTATACACATAGCATGACCATCACGTCATCTTTCTGACAAGACCGGGGCTTACCACAAAGATACACAGAAATCACGACATATAGGACTATGACTACATAAAATATAACCGCAATACCGGATTTTTTATAACACCGCCATGCAAAAAAATAAGCGGCTCTTGCCATCCTTACGCCGGGTGACGGCACGGGATGCAAGATACCGCTGTATTTTTGCGCTCGCTGAGCGACTCTACGCTATTAACCTTCTGTGATAGCGTCCGAAGGACATACCTGCGCGCAGCTGCCGCAGCTGATGCATGTGTCGGGATCGATGTGATAGATCTCGCCCTCGCTGATTGCCTCTACTGGGCATACGGACTGACATGTACCGCACGCTACGCAGTTGTCACCAATTACATAAGCCATAATGCTATAAATTTTTAAGTGAATTATTGCTGTTTTACCCTGCAAATTTATCCTTATTTGCGCTCCAAACCAAATTTTGACACTATTTCATGACCTACTGCCCTTTAATTTGTAACACGTCCAAATAACACCTCGCTCCATCATCGTTCCCGCCCTACAGATCACCCATGCTATATTTTCGCACGCATACACACGCAGAATTGTGTATTTTATATAATTTTTATTACCTTTGGCAAATATGAAGTCTTCAGATTATTATAACGCCAACGGAGCTCCGCTGATATCTGTCATTACAATCACATACAACGCGGCGGAGGTACTTCCACCCACTCTACGCTCAATCGCTGAGCAAACCTGCACACAGTTTGAGCACATCATTGTCGACGGGGCATCCACCGACGACACGCTCGCCATCGCCCGACAACTCGGCACTCCCGCCCTGCGCATACTCTCCGAAAAAGACAAAGGCATTTACGACGCCATGAACAAGGGACTTCGTCTCGCAAAAGGCCAATACATCCTCTTCCTCAACGCCGGAGACGCCTTCGCGGCCCCCACATCACTGCAGGATTACGCCGACGCCATCATCAGTGCACACCCGGACATCATTTACGCAGACACTGACATCGTCGACACACAACGACGTATAATTCACCCGCGACATCTCGCCGCGCCACCGGTACTTACATTCCGATCCTTCTCTCACGGCATGCTTGTATGTCACCAGGCATTCATGGTCAGACGCGACATCGCGCCACGCTACGACCTGCAATACAGATTTTCCGCCGACTACGACTGGACCATCAGATGCATACAAGCCACAAGGCCCGCGAAATGCCACAACCTGCACCGGGTCACCATACATTACCTCGACAACGGAGCCACGGAGCAGCACAAGCTACAATCTCTCCAGGAGAGATTTCACATCATGAAGACACATTACGGACTCGCAACAGCCATAGCGAGACATATCTCATTCATACCCAGAGCAATCATCAGAAAACTCAGCGGCAGACATGTCTGAACCAATAGCCTCCATAATACTCCTCGCATATAATGCCGCCGACACCATCGACAAAGCATTGCAAAGCCTGCTCGCCCAGCAGACAGATTATAAATATGAAATCATAATAGCAGATGATGCCTCCACCGACACCACACGCAGCATCTGCCAGCAATACGCCGACCGTCATCCGGAGATCATCCGCATGATGCCACCGGCCCCCAACAAGGGGATCGTCGCCAACTATTTCGATGCGCTCCAAGCCTGCCGCGGAAAATATATCTCCGACTGCGCCGGCGACGACTTCTGGCTCGACACCACCCGGCTGCAAAAACAGATTGAAGCATTACAGAGCGATGACACACTCAGTGTGGTATTCTCGGACGTCGCTGTCAATGGCACACAACTGCACTCCGCCGACCCGCGACACGCCCGGTGGATGCAGCCGCGCATCTCCGGCGCCGAGATGCTCAGAGGCATCATAAGCAATAGCGACATGCTCCCATATCAACTCTCCGCCGCGCTCTACCGTAAAGACTCCCTCCTGAGAGTAATGTCACAACGGCAAGATATAGTGAGGAGTCCGCTTGCCGCCGTCGAAGACCTGCCCATCATGCTCGCGCTCGCCTCACAAGGAGACGCCGCCTATATACCGGTCACTGCCTACCATTACACAGTCGACGACACACCGACCTTAAGCAACAATCAGAGCCCCTCACGAGCCGCAAGATTCTACGGAAGGCTACTCCTCTACACCGCCGACGCAGCTGACTTCTACAGCATCCCCCTGACCGAATTAAAAAGCCACTTCAGAGGAAAATACAACTACATAGCATCCCAGGCGCGCCTCTCAGGCGACAGGACCCACCTAAAGATGCTAAAAAAGATCCGCCAACGCTGGCATCCAATCACCCCCCTCCTAAAATCAGGCATCCACACCCTACTACTAATCCTAACCCCAGAAAAAAATCCCTAAAAAAGCCGTAATCCAACCAAACCAAGCCAAGTGAAAGCAAGCGAAGCCAAGCGAAAGCAAGCAAAGCCAGAGCAAGAGCAAAAGCGAAAGCAAGAGCGAAAGCGAGCGAAAGCGAGCGAAGCGATGCTTGAGCAAGTTGCCCGAAGGCGGTTTGTCGCAATGAAGCGGCCCGCTGCAAGCGAGCCGCTGAGTGGAGGTGATAAAAAAAGAGGCCGGACATCGGCGGGATAAGGTAAAAAAAAGAGGCTCGCTTTTTAGCGAGCCTCAAGGAAAGGTGGCGATTACCTACTCTTCCGCTTTCGCAGTACCATCGGCGTGATAAGGTTTAACTTCTCTGTTCGGGATGGGAAGAGGTGGAGCCCTTATGCTGTCATCACCTTAATAAGGTTGGAAAGAGTGACGACCGGAAGCGCAAGAAGACTTTCGAGGCAGACTCTGCAACGAGCCAAGCCATCTGGCGCACTCTGCAGGCCTCTTTATCAAGGCCTCTGTGCTTTCTACGGAATCTTCGGGCAATTAGTACCGCTCGGCTGAGCATGTCGCCATGCTTGCACCTGCGGCCTATCTACGTCGTCGTCTTCAACGGCCCTCAGTGAGATCTAATCTCGGAGCCGGCTTCGTGCTTAGATGCTTTCAGCACTTATCCTGCCCAGACGCGGCTA
>CAYSJG010000009.1:0-19739 GCA_964431295.1 uncultured Sangeribacter sp.
GGCTCCAAAGGAGTCGTCAATGTCAACATGCCCGACGCCACAGAGGCCGTCAGACAGGTGCTCAAACTTCTCACTGACCCCAAAGAGGGAGTCATCAAGTCATTTGATGAAATACAGGCCGTAGGACACAGAGTCGTACACGGCATGGACAAATTCAGCAAGTCCGTACTCATCACCCCGGAAGTCATCGAGAAGGTCAAGGAATGCTATGCTGTGGCGCCACTGCACAATCCCGCCAACATCACCGGCATTGAAGCTGTAAGCTCCGTACTCCCCAATGTGCCTCAGGTAGCTGTATTCGACACTGCTTTCCATCAGACCATGCCCCCGAAGGCATATATGTACGCTGTACCTTACGAAGACTATAAAGAGCTCGGCGTACGCAGATACGGATTCCACGGCACCAGCCACCGCTACGTCTCACGACGCGCGTGCGAATTCCTCGGACTCCCCTACGACAAGCAGCGCATCATCACCTGTCATATCGGCAACGGCGCCTCCATCACTGCCATTGAAAACGGTGTCTCTGTAGACACTTCCATGGGACTCACTCCCACAGAGGGACTCATGATGGGCACGCGTGTAGGCGATATCGATCCGGGAGCGCTCGTATATATCATGAAGCAGAAAGGACTTGATGCCGACGGGCTCTCCAACTATATCAACAAGCGCAGCGGAGTACTCGGAGTTTCAGAAATCTCCTCCGACATGCGCGACATCGAGGACGCCGTAGCCAAAGGAGATGAAAAGGCCACACTCGCTCTCGACATGTACGAATACCGCATACTCAAATATATCGGCGCATATACCGCCGTACTCGGAGGTGCGGATGTCATCGTATTCACAGGAGGCGTCGGAGAGAATCAGATCTCCACAAGAGAGAAAATCTGCAAGCAGCTCGCTTACATGGGAGTCACATTCAACCCCGAAGCCAACAAGTCACGCGGCAAAGAGATTGAGATCTCCGGACCCGACTCCAAAGTGCATGTCGTCGTCATACCGACTGACGAAGAACTCGTAATCGCCCGCGACACCGCGTGCATAGTATCAGGAGAATGCTCTCACAAATAATCTGGAACGCCAATCCCGTAATCTTCAGTGCCGGCCCGTTCACCGTAAGGTGGTACGGGCTGGCATTCGCTCTCGGATTCATCATTGGATATCAGGTGGTCGCCAGAATGTTCAGACATGAAGGCGCACCCGAAAAATGGCTCGGCATACTGCTCGCATATATCCTCGTAGGCACTATCGTAGGAGCAAGACTCGGACATGTATTCTTCTACGAATGGGACTATTACAGCGCGCATCCCGCAGAAATATTACAGATCTGGAACGGCGGACTCGCCTCACACGGAGGCACCATCGCCAACATCATCGCTGTCTTCATCTTCTCCTGGTGCGTCACCAAGAAGCCGGCATCATGGACATTCGACAAGCTCGTCATACCCATCGCACTCGTAGGAGGACTCATCAGGCTCGGCAATCTTATGAACAGCGAGATCTACGGCGGATACACTGACCTGCCATGGGGATTCATCTTCGTCAGAAACGGCGAAACCATACCCGCGCATCCCACACAGATATACGAAGCATTATGCTATTTCGCGCTCTTCGCACTGCTCATGTGGATGTATTGGAAGAAAAACGCCGAAGAAAGACCATGGCTCATCACCGGAATATTCTTCATTGGCATCTTCCTCCCCAGATTTCTCATAGAATATGTCAAAAATGTGCAGGTAGGGCGTGAATACGAAATGATAGAACAATACGGCATGAACATCGGACAGATGCTCAGCCTCCCCTTCATCATCCTCGGCATAGCCCTCGTAATCTACGCAAGCGTACGCCCACGCCAGCACTGGAACTTCCCCAACAAATTCGCCGAGCAGAATTGTTAATTTATCTTAAATTCATTCGATTTCTCCTCACAATTCCGTATATTTGCATTCACAACGCTCCGACGGCGTGACTGCAGATTCCGATGCTTGCAGATTCGGGCGCATTCGGGCGCATCTGGGCGGAAATGGTGAAATGGTAGACACGAGGGACTTAAAATCCCTTGGCCTTAAACGGCCGTGTGGGTTCGATTCCCACTTTCCGCACATTGTAATTCAAAGTAGTTCAAGCGTTGCGCTAATTCAAGTGCAGCCTGCGAAACTTGAAGTAATACCATGAAGCCGGACTCACAAAGTCCGGCTTCTGTGTTGATGATAATGACAATGAAGAGAAATTAAGCCCCTGAAGTGTTATTAGAGTTATAAGACTTCTAATAAGACCAAGATATGGATATAGCAAACATCATAGGCACACTGGCTGCCATCTGCATGATATGCGGATATATGCCCCAAGCAATTTACACTATCCGCACGCGAGACACCGCAGGTCTGGCAATGCCCACTTTTCTCGCACTCGGCTTCGGCAGCCTCTTCTTCGTAGTGCAGGGCATACTCATCAGCAACTGGCCTCTGGTGGTGACTAATCTCATCACTACTGTCTGCTCGATCATCATCACCTTCATTAAAATACAAAACGACCGTAAAAACCGCGGCAATAACCGATAGCGGATGCCGCTCTATCATCTACGACAAAGTATGCCTTCAGTATCACATCGGGGCGAAATAATGCCCGCATCTCCGATCAGACGACTTGTGCCTCTGGCTGACGAAGCCAAGGCACGGGGTATCAAAGTATATCACCTCAACATAGGACAGCCGGACCTCCCGACGCCGCCGCAGGCATTTGAGGCACTGCGACATATCGACAGGACGGTGCTCGAATACTCCCCCTCCGACGGATTGCGGTCGCTCAGAGTCAAGCTCAAAGAATATTATTCACGGTTTAACATCGATGTCAGCGTCGACGACATCATCGTCACATCCGGAGGCTCCGAAGCCGTGCTCTTCGCATTCATGGCCTGTCTCGACCCGGGCGACGAAATCATTATCCCCGAGCCGGCATACGCCAACTACATGGCATTCGCCATATCCGCAGGTGCCAAAATCGTCACCATACCATCGTCAATCGACAACGGCTTCGCACTGCCGCCGGTCGAAGAGTTTGAGAAACTTATCACACCGCGCACCAAAGGGATACTTATCTGCAATCCCAACAACCCCACAGGCTATCTCTACTCCATGAGAGAGATGATGCAGATACGCGATCTCGTCAAGACACACGACCTTTATCTCTTCTCAGATGAGGTATACCGAGAGTTCTGCTACACCGGAGCACCATATATATCGGCATTCCACCTCCCGGGGATTGAGAATCAGGTGGTGCTCATCGACTCAGTCTCCAAACGATACAACGAGTGCGGCATCCGCATCGGGGCCATCATCACCAAGGATAAGGAGCTTAGGCGCAATATCATGAAATTCTGTCAGGCACGACTCTCACCTCCACTGCTCGGACAGATTGTGGCGGAAGCATCCATCGACGCCTCGCCGGAATATATGCTCTCCACATACTCCGAATATCTGGAGCGCCGCAATTTCCTCGTGGACGGCATCAACAGAATACCAGGATGCTATTCCCCAATACCCATGGGGGCATTCTACACCGTGGCGCGCCTGCCTGTCGACGACACTGACAAATTCTGCGCCTGGTGTCTCTCTGACTTCTCATTCGAGGGAGCCACGGTATTCATGGCCCCGGCCTCCGGATTTTATACCACTCCGGGGATGGGCAAAGATGAGGTCAGAATAGCATACGTACTCTGCAAGGAGGAACTTGCAAAAGCACTGACCGTACTCGCTGAAGCAATCAAAGCTTATCCCGGACGCACAAAATGATTTGCAGAAAAGATGAATTTTGACTAATTTTGCAGTCAGATTCAGCTCACATGCAGATCCACTACCAAATGCAGTCCACACGACAAGCTGTCCTCACGCTCAGCGACGGCTCTACATTTAAAGGAAAATCGTTTGGCCACCCGGGTTCTACCGCCGGCGAAGTAGTCTTCAACACCGCCATGACCGGATACCCGGAATCACTTACCGACCCCTCTTACGAAGGCCAAATTCTTGTGACAACTTATCCTATTCTCGGCAATTACGGTGTGCCGCCGAGAAAATCACTCGACGATGTAAGTCAGTATTACGAGTCAGACCACATTCACGCCAGAGCCATCATAGCTCAGGATTACAGCTGGCAACACTCGCACTGGCAAGCTGACCGCTCGCTCGACCAATGGCTTCGCGAAGAAAAGATACCCGGCATATACGACATCGATACAAGGGCTCTCACCAAGCTGCTCCGCGAAAAAGGATCCCTTTTGGGTACTATTACCGTGGACGGCGCAGAAGAGCCCTCTTTTTATGACCCCAACAAAGAGAACCTTGTGGCTAAGGTCTCCTGCAAGGAGCCTGAGATTCACGGCGACGGCGACAAGACCGTAGTGCTCGTGGATTGCGGAGTCAAGCATAATATCATCAGATGTCTCACACGCAGGGGTGTCAAGGTGGTCAGAGTGCCATGGGACTATGATTTCAACACCATACCCCACGACGGCATATTCATATCCAACGGACCCGGCAACCCCGACATGGTCGACGCCACAGTCGAACATCTCCGCCAGGCTATGAAAGGTGACAAACCTATCTGCGGCATCTGCATGGGCAACCAGCTCCTGTCGAAAGCCGCCGGAGCCAAGATCTACAAGCTCAAATACGGTCACCGCTCACACAATCAGCCCGTAAGACGCGTCGGCACCAATTCCTGCTTCGTCACATCACAAAACCATGGCTTCGCCGTAGATGACACTTCCCTGCCACAGGGCTGGGAGCCACTCTTTGTCAATATGAACGACGGCACCAACGAGGGTATCAGACATACCGAGAGACCCTTCTTCTCCGCACAGTTCCACCCCGAGGCTTCATCCGGACCTAAAGATACTGAGTTCCTCTTCGACGAATTCATCTCACTTCTCTAATCCCCTCCCTTTTCAAGAGCATTCACACATGTCAGAACAAAAAGATATTCAGTTCAACTCACCTAACGTTGACAAATCCATACGCAAAGTGCTGCTCCTCGGCAGCGGAGCATTAAAAATCGGTGAGGCCGGAGAATTCGACTACTCCGGCTCACAAGCGCTCAAAGCCATGAGAGAGGAGGGTATCGCCACGGTCCTCATCAATCCCAACATCGCCACCGTACAGACTTCTGAAGGATTCGCCGACAAAATCTACTTCCTGCCCGTCACACCGGATTATGTAGAGAGAGTCATCGAGAAGGAGCGCCCGGACGGCATACTCCTCGCTTTCGGAGGACAGACTGCACTCAACTGCGGCGTGGAGCTCCGACGCAAAGGGATACTTGACAAATATAATGTCAAGGTGCTCGGCACTCCCGTAGAGGCCATCATCGACACCGAAGACAGAGAACTCTTCGTCAAGAGACTCGACGAGATCGGAGTAAAGACTATCAAGAGCCGCGCTGTCGAATCTATTGACGACGCTGTCCGCGCTGCTGAAAAACTCGGATACCCCGTCATCGTACGCGCTGCATACGCGCTCGGAGGACTCGGCTCAGGATTCTGCGACAATGAGACCGAACTTCGTACTCTCGCCGAGAAAGCACTCGCTTTCTCACCGCAGCTACTCATTGAGAAGTCGCTCAAGGGATGGAAAGAGGTCGAATACGAAGTAGTACGCGACAGATTTGACAACTGTATCACTGTCTGCAATATGGAAAACTTCGATCCGCTCGGCATACACACCGGCGAGAGCATCGTGGTCGCTCCATCACAGACACTCTCCAACGAAGATTACCACTTCCTCCGCAAACTCGCCATCAGCATCGTAAAGCATATCGGGATAGTAGGTGAATGCAATGTACAGTATGCATTCGACCCGCAATCCATGGACTACAGGGTCATCGAGGTCAACGCGCGCCTGAGCCGCTCATCTGCGCTCGCATCCAAGGCCACCGGCTACCCCCTCGCTTTTGTGGCGGCCAAGCTCGGACTCGGATACGGGCTCTTCGAGCTCCGCAACTCCGTGACTCGCGACACAACGGCCTTCTTCGAACCCGCCCTCGACTACTGCGTGGTCAAGATACCGCGCTGGGACCTCGGCAAATTCCACGGAGTAAGAAGAGAGATCGGATCATCCATGAAATCCGTAGGTGAAGTGATGGCCATCGGACGCACCTTCGAAGAGGCCATGCAGAAGGGACTCAGAATGATCGGAAGAGGTATGCACGGATTTGTGGAAAACAAAGATTTCCACACCGACGACATCGATGAAGCGCTCTCGTCGCCTACCGACAACCGTATATTCGTCATCGCACAGGCATTTGCCGCCGGATATACCGTGGACCGCATACACGAGCTCACCAAAATCGACAAATGGTTTCTCTATAAACTTCACAACATTGTTGAGACGGCTCACCGGCTCGAATCCTATGACTCGCTCGAGACTCTTCCTGATGATCTCCTCCGTCTGGCCAAGCAGCAGGGATTCAGCGACTTCCAGATAGGACGATCGGTGCTTACACCTGACAACGGCACTCCCGCCGAGCTCGGACTACTTGTACGCACTCACCGCAAGAAGAGAGGCATACTGCCTGTCGTCAAACAGATTGACACACTCGCCGCTGAATATCCCGCACAGACCAATTACCTCTATATCACCTACAACGGATCTGAAAACGACATCGCATACGAGCATGACCACCGCTCGGTCGTAGTGCTCGGATCCGGAGCTTACCGTATTGGATCAAGTGTGGAGTTTGACTGGTGTTCGGTCAACGCTCTTATGACTGTCCGCAAGGAGGGGTGGAGACCTGTCATGATCAACTACAATCCTGAGACTGTCTCCACGGACTACGACATGTGCGACAGACTCTACTTCGACGAGCTCACATTTGAGAGAGTCATGGATATTCTCGACCTCGAGCAGCCGCACGGCACTATACTCAGCGTCGGAGGACAGATACCCAACAATCTCGCCATGCGACTCGACGCCGAAGGTGTCAACATACTCGGCACTACCGCCAAGAGCATCGACAATGCGGAGGACAGACACAAATTCTCCTCCATGCTCGACAGACTCGGCATCGACCAGCCCGCATGGAGAGAGCTGACAAGCATGGACGACATCGACGCATTCATCGAAGAGGTCGGATTTCCCGTACTCGTCCGACCCAGCTATGTCCTCTCGGGCGCTGCCATGAATGTATGTTCCAACACTGAGGAGCTGCACAGATTCCTCAAACTCGCCGCCAATGTCAGCAAGGAACACCCCGTCGTGGTCTCCGCATTCATACAGGACGCCAAAGAGATCGAGATGGATGCCGTGGCGCAAAACGGCGACATCAAGGCATACGCCATATCTGAACATATCGAGTTCGCCGGTGTACACTCCGGTGACGCCACCATACAGTTCCCACCGCAGAAGCTATATGTTGAGACTGTAAGACGTATCAAGAAAGTCTCCGGCAAGATTGCAAAAGCTCTCAATATCTCCGGACCGTTCAACATACAGTTTCTCGCAAAAAACAATGACATCAAGGTCATAGAATGCAATCTGCGAGCATCACGCTCCTTCCCGTTTGTCAGCAAAGTCTTGAAAATAAACTTTATCGACCTCGCTACAAAAGTCATGCTCGGCATACCCGTGGAGAAACCGTCCAAAAACGCCTTCGACCTCGACTATGTCGGCATAAAGGCCTCGCAGTTCTCATTCTCCAGACTGCAGGGCTCGGACCCTGTACTTGGCGTGGACATGAGCAGCACCGGAGAGGTAGGATGTCTCGGACAGGACACCGGAGAAGCCGTACTCAAGGCTCTCCAGGCCGTAGGACACCGTATACCGCGCAAAGGGATACTCCTCTCCACAGGCTCATACCGCCACAAGGCCGCTATGCTCCATAGCGCCAGACTGCTACACGAGAAAGGCTATAAAATCTTCGCCACCAAGGGCACACACGCCTTCCTCTCCGAAAATGGCATACCGGCCATCAGGGTCGGAGTGCCCTCAAGGCCCGACGAGCAGCCACAGGCGCTTGACCTCCTCCATAATCATGAGATTGACCTCGTGGTCAACGTCACCAAAAATCTCACCCCGCGTGAGCTCAGCGACGGATACCATATCCGCCGAGCTGCCATTGACCTCAACATACCCTTGCTCACCAACACTCGTCTCGCCGAGGCTTTCATCTCCGCATTCACTTCACTCAAGCCGGATGAAATAGAGATCAAAGCCTGGGACGAATATTGATACCGCAAGCACAATCTCATCCAGATGGAATCACTGAAGCATGAATGCGGAGTGGCCATGATCAGGCTTCTCAAGCCACTGGCTTACTACCGCGAAAAATACGGCACTTATCTATACGGACTCAACAAGCTCTATCTCCTTATGGAGAAGCAGCACAACCGTGGACAGGAAGCCGCCGGCATCGGGGTGCTCAAAATGCACACCGACCCCGGCAACGAATACATGTTTCGCGAAAGAGAGCAGGGCACCGGAGCAATACAGGATATTTTCAACAGAATATACCCCATGCTCGCAGACTTGCACATCGACAGCATGGAGCCGGAGCAGGTGGAGAAATACGCTCCATTTGTAGGCAATCTCTACATGGGACACCTTCGGTATTCCACTACCGGCAAGTCCGGCATCAGCTACGTACACCCCTTTCTGAGGCGTAACAACTGGCGCTCGCGCAATCTTCTGCTCTGCGGCAACTTCAACATGACCAATGTAGACCGCATATTCGCGGAAATCGTCGAATCGGGACAACATCCCCGTCTCTACAGTGACACCGTCGTGCTGCTCGAACAGCTCGGATTCGCACTCGATAAGGAAAATCACCGCATTTTCCGCAGATATCGCGATGCTCTCAGGGAGCCGGAACTGTCGCACCGCATTGAGGATGAAATCGACATACGCAGGGTGCTCGACGACACCGCCAGATCTTGGGACGGAGGGTTTGTCATCTGCGGCATCACTGGATCCGGTGAGATGTTCGCACTTCGCGACGCACACGGCATCCGGCCGGCATTCTATTATGCGGACGACGAAATTGTCGCCGTAGCCTCCGAAAGACCGGTACTGCAGACTGTGCTCGATGTCCCCAGAGCCACTATCCGCGAACTCACCCCCGGATCCGCCATCACTGTCACCAAAGCCGGCAAGACTGCCGTCACCGATATACTCGGAGAGCAGAAAAACGAACGATGCTCCTTCGAGCGCATATACTTCTCCAGAGGCTCAGATGCCGACATCTACCGCGAACGCAAGGCGCTTGGCAGAAACCTCGTGCCCGACATCCTGCAAAGCGTAAATCACGACATCGACCACACAATCTTCTCATTCATCCCCAATACGGCCGAGGTCGCGTTCATAGGCATGTGCGAAGGGCTGGAAGTCTACAACAATGACCTCAAGGAGAAGGAGATACTGCGCCTGAAGGATGAGGGGAACCTCGACCCTGCAAGCCTGCACAAGGTCATGCACAGTAAGATCCGGGTGGAGAAGCTCGCCATCAAGGATATAAAGCTGCGCACATTTATCGCTGAGGGTGAGAGCAGAAACGATCTCGCCGCCCACGTCTATGATGTCACATACGGGCTCGTGGAAAACAACAGGGACAACGTTGTGGTGATCGACGACAGCATCGTCCGAGGCACTACGCTCCGACAGTCCATACTCGCAATTATCGACAGGCTGCACCCGCGCAAGGTCGTCGTAGTCTCCTCCGCGCCACAGGTCAGATATCCGGACTATTACGGTATCGACATGTCGCGACTCGGCGAGTTTATCGCTTTCAGAGCCGCCGTACAGCTCATCAAGGAGGCTCACCTCGACTATATTCTCGACCAGACTTACAGAGAATGCAAGGCGCAGGAGGGATTGCCTGACATACAGCTGCGCAACTGCGTCAAGGCCATCTACGCTCCCTTCACCGACAAGCAGATTACCGACAAAATCGCCGCCATGCTCACACCGAGCCACATGGACGCTGAAGTAGAGATCATATATCAGTCACTCGAAGGACTACACAAGGCTGTCACGGGACATCCCGGCGACTGGTATTTCTCCGGAGACTATCCCACACCCGGAGGCACAAGGCTCGTCAACCGCGCTTTCATCAATTTCTACGAAGGACATGCAGAAAAACGAGACTGAACCACTGGTCTCTCTCCCCGAGCCACAACGCACACTGCAGAATATCAGACACATTCTGCAGCGACGGCTCGCACCGGCATACGGCGACAGAGAAGCCGACGCCATGGTCAGACTCATATTCGCCGCGCTCAAGGACTGGACACTCACTGACCTCCTCGTGCATGCCGACACCATCCTCTCGCCATATATTCTCGAAAAAATCGACCATATCCTCCGCGGACTCGCCGACCGGCAGCCCTTACAGTATCTCCTCGGAAAGGCATACTTCTACGGCATGGACCTCGATGTCACTCCGGCTGTCCTCATACCTCGCCCGGAGACAGCGGAGCTTGTGGACATCATACTCAAGGATGTACGCGACAACGGCGACCATACGGACCTAAAGGTACTCTACATCGGCACCGGCAGCGGAGCAATCGCCATCGCCCTCGCGCGCAATCTCCGATTTCCGGATATCTACGCGCTCGATGTCTGCCCCGATGCACTCGAAGTGGCCAGACACAACGCGAAGCTGACCCACACACACATAAAATTTCTGCAGGATGATATTCTCACCGCGCAGACACTCTCCACCTCCTTCGACTCCTTCGACATCGTGGTCAGCAATCCCCCCTACGTCCTCGAAAGCGAAAAGAAGGATATGGAGCGCAATGTGCTCGACTATGAGCCGCATATCGCTCTATTCGTCCCCGACTGCGACCCCATGCGGTTCTACCGACCGATCACTGCAATGGCTGACAAAATACTCCGCCGCGGAGGAAAACTTTATCTCGAAATCAATCCTCTCTGCTCCACCGACATCCGACATCTCCTCTACGAAAGCGGATTTGATGACATACAGATAATTCCCGACTCGCAGGGACGCCGGAGATTTGCCACCGCCACCAAGACCCTTGACCATTAGAGCGTGTTACTTAAGGGACCAGGTCTAAAAATCACTCATGTCATGACCACAAAGAAGCCTGAGCCGGAGAAACTGCGACTGAAGATGGCCGGACTGTGCGCCCGCTCCGAACAATGCACTTTCGATATCGCTCTGAAGCTGCGCCGACACGGACTTACCATTGCGCAGACCAACGAGATACTCGCATTTCTGCGCGACGGCAGATTTCTTGACGACAGACGATACGCTGCCGCATTCGCTGCTGACAAGGTAAGATTCTCGGCATGGGGACGACTCAAAATACGCATGGGACTACGCGCCAAGCGTATCCCCGACAGCATCATTGCTGAAGCGATTGAGAAAATTGACGAAGAGGATTATGCCGACGCACTGATGCGCGCCGCCCGTGCAAAAGCAGCCTCGCTGACACTCACCGATCCGGCCGACAAGCGCAAACTATACTTACATCTGGCCTCCAGAGGATTTGAATCCTCACTCATCGCTGACGCTGTCAGAAGACTCTGCCGGTCATCAATAGAGAATCACCAGGAGGATGATTAGACAACTGGCCACCGCACTGCTCGACGTGATCTATCCGCCGATATGCCACGGATGCGGAGCACCGCTGGTGGAGGGAGAGAAATATCTCTGCCTCCAATGCATCGCCGGTCTGCCGCGCACATTCCACGCGCTATCACCCGCTGACAATCAGATGACACGACGCTTTGCCGGAATATTCCCGTTCGACTACGCTGCTTCATGGCTATTCTACACCCACGACTCGCTCGTGGCATCACTCATACAGGATTTCAAATACCGCGCATTCCCGGATATGGCCTCACATCTCGGGATGCTGATGGGAAATGAATTGATGCAAAGCGGATATTTCAGCGGCATAGACATGATCATACCTATGGGACAGCACTGGACACGACGCCTCAAGCGGGGATACAACCAGACTGAGCTGCTCGCCGCAGGACTCTCGCAAGCCACCTCCATACCATACGCCACACCGCTCTACGCGAGCAGACCGCACTCCACACAGACACGGGTATCTCTGGAGCGGCGTCTTACAAATCCGCGTAATGTCTATAAGGTGACACACCCGCAACGCTTTGCCGGACTACACCTCCTCCTCATTGATGACGTATGCACCACCGGAGCCACACTCACCTCCGCCGCAGAAATACTGCTGAAGACCATACCGGACATCCGGCTCTCCATGCTCACTATCGCTTCGACGGTCTAAGAGAGTGTTTGGAAAATCTCAGGTCTGAGAATCCTCTCCGCAAAATAATCCTCCATATTATAGAAAAATCGCGCGCGCTTAAATCGCGCTCTTAAATTTGGTGGTTTGCCACATAATTGTTATTTTTGCATATTCGGCAATAGGTCCTGTACCGAAACCGACATATACGCCACAATTATGAAAGAACATCACAGACTTTTAGCGGAGAAACTCCTCCACATCACCGCAATCAAACTTCAGCCGGAAGCACCCTTCGTATGGGCTTCGGGCTGGACATCACCTGTCTATACCGACCTCAGAAAAATTCTCTCATACCCGGATGTACGCAACTTTATCAAAATAGAGCTCTCCAAACTCATCATCGAGAATTTCCCGCAGGCCAATGCCATAGCCGGAGTGGCCACCGGAGCCATCGCCATCGGCGCTATTGTAGCCGACGCACTCGGTATGCCTTACGCATACGTAAGAAATACACCCAAGGACCACGGACTTGAAAACCTTATCGAAGGCAATCTCAAGATTGGCTCCAAAGTTGTGGTCATCGATGAGCTCATTTCCACCGGCGCCGCTGCTCTCAAATGCGTCGACGCCATCTCCAATGTCGGAGCGGATCCTGTCGGACTCTGCACTATTTTCAATTTCGAGTTTGCGGAAGCCATCAAAAGATTTCACGATGCCAACCTGCCGCTACTCTCCCTGCTCACATACTCTGAGATGCTCTCAGTGGCCTCCGACATCAACTACATCAACTCGTCAGATCTCAAGTCGCTTCAGGCTTGGTGCAAGGACCCCATCGCCTGGACACCGGAATCTATATAATTATGGCTGAATTCAAATCCGAAAATACTGAAATCAATGCCTCGGCAGAGACCGTATTCCTACGCCTCTCCGACCTCAGCAACCTCCGCGACGCCATGGCTAAGGTGCCGCGCGAAAAGATACCCGCCGACCAGCAGGCCATGTACGACGCTGTCAAGGTCGACAATGACTCTATTACATTCCCCGCGGGGCCGGTAGGAGAGATCACTCTCCGCATGACCGAAAAAGTATCTCCTACACTTATCAGACTCGAAGGGGTGGGTACACCCGTCGCGCTCTCACTTTCACTCCACATTGAGCCGGAAGGAGAGGAGAAATGTCGTGCTCAAGTGGTCATTGACATCGCCATACCTCCAATGCTTAAACCCATGGTGGCCGGTCCTATCGGCAAACTCACCACCCAATTCGCCAATCTGCTCCCAGCAGTGGCCGGTGCCAAGTGAGTTGCGCCCGACACACATTACAACGGCTCGCCGCATCAGCGGCTGCTCTCGTGTGCGCAGCTGCGATATTCAGTGCCTGCGAAGTCATTGACGACGAGAGAATTCCCGCGATGCCAGTCTATATCGACCTCGGCAACACCGGTCTTTGGAACACCTATGGAGTAGCGGGATTCGGTGACACACAATATTTTGTCAATATCACCGGCTCACCGAAAGAACCCGCGGGATTCCCATACAAGGAGACTTCCGCCACCGGCTTTGGAGGCATACTGCTCATCGGAGGCATCGACCCCTTTACATCCGACACTGATACACCTCTGGCATACGACCTCGCATGCCCCGTAGAGAAATCGAGAGAAGTCAGGGTATATGTCGACCCCGACAATAAGTACAGGGCCATCTGCCCGGTTTGCGCATCCGAATATGACGTGACCGGAGGAGCCGGCGCACCCGTGGCCGGCAAAGCCGCCGAACTTAAATACGGCCTCAAACGCTATTCCTGCGTCCCGACTACGCTCGGAGGATATTATATCACCAATCTGCGATGACTCTCTTAGAAAGCATAGCATATATGATCTGGCGAGGCATCGCTGTCGGTGTGCTCATATCTGCCCCTATGGGGCCCGTCGGCATACTCTGCATACAGCGCACTCTTGAAAAAGGCAGAAAAGCCGGACTTTATACCGGCATTGGCGCTGCACTCTCTGACCTCGTATACTGCCTGCTCACCGGATTCGGACTTTCATTTGTAGAGGAATTTATCGAGCGACACCAGAACGTCATTCAGCTCTTCGGAAGCGTTGTACTCATCGCATTCAGCATCTACCTCTTCCGCAAAAGCCCCTCCTCTTCACTCAGACGACCAGTGCCATCATCTGTATCGGCCAAGAAAAATATCATCGGAGGATTCTTCTTCACTTTCTCCAACCCGCTTATCATACTCCTCATTATCGGGCTCTTCGCCAGATTCAATTTTCTGATGCCCGACATAAGGTTTTACCATTACCTCATCGGATTCATATTCATCTTCGCTGGGGCACTCGGATGGTGGTACGCCGTCACTTACATCATTGATAAGGTACGCAAGAGATTCTCCTTCGCCACTATGAAGAAGATCAACATCGCCATCGGGGTGGTCATACTCGTCTTTGCACTGGTGGGAATCATCACCGCTACCGTCAGCCTCTCCACACCGGCTAAGGCTGTCACACTTACACATTGGAACGGCCGCCGAGGATTTCAACCATTCTCCGACTCCATTGTCAGCGATCACGCCGGCGCCGACGGCATACGGGAGGCGATCATACAAAACCACACACACACACCGAAGCCACACGCATGATACCGCTTGAATGCGGCATAAGACTGCACCCGGGGGTTGACTCCTATATGGACTCCTCTGCAGAATCTCATATCGACTCTCATGACGCTCCACAGGCCTCCACACGCGATTTCGACTTCAGATTCACCGTACGCAATCTCGCCGCATCCACGGCTTCAAGATACTTTTACATAGATATTATCGGCAACAAGACCTACCGCAGACTTCCACCATGGGGTCTGCGACTCGCTGATAAAAACGGGAAACACCTCGACATACTCTTCCGACTCAACGAGGGAGACAACTTATATCACCCCGAGGCATACACCACAGTAGTCACCACTATCTCAGACCCCTGCAGGACCGAAACGCACAACATCTATGAGGCGCCGGAGACAGTCATTGACAACAACATCAACACCTCTGACACCTACCGCTTCAGACTCACATCCATCCACGGAGACATTGTACTCACCGGAGGACGCGACAGCGACGGACCCCTCACCGAGGTCAAGGCCGATATACTACGTCAGGCGGGATTCTCACCTGACTCCATCGGATTTCTGCTCACCCCCGCCGCAGCCATCGCCATCAGCGACATTACGCTCAGACGCAGCGATGTGCCGCAGTACAGCCCGGCTGCATTCACATTTGATAATCCGGACAGCCTCAGAGAATATCTGCGCAACTCCGCCGACCCGCACGAAGGCATCTGGACACTGCTCGATTATTCACTGGAAGCCAACAGACTCGCCAAAGGGGGTGACTACCGACTCGCTGCCGTACGCACCGATGACGGATACGAACTTCTATATCTCGACGGCGCCAAAATCAATCCTCAACACTGGCTTCCGCTCATGCGCAAAGCTTCACTTACCGACACCGGAGTGCCGGGACTCTTCCGGCTCACATGGTACGACGCTTACGGCACTGTGACCGAAGATGAAGCGCTCGCGCAATTTGACAGTGAGAGAACACTGAAACTTCAGTTTCCCGCATTCTCATCGGAGGCAAGACTCTATCTGATCGAAAAATAAAGCCCCCTTGTCGATTTTACGAAAAGTGGACTTTTGCTGTATCTTAGACTATTATTAGCCTGTTTATTAGCTGTATCTTAGCCTCATTCCAAGCCTCATTATTGTCCTGATTTTTAGCCGTCGGTCTTAATTTACCTTTGATATACAACATCACATATCGAAGAGTGTATGCTTCGCATAGTCGGTCAGAATCTCAGAGAGAGAGAAACTGTCGATCGGCACTTCCACCTCTCCCGATGAATACGGAGCCACGGCATACAGAGGATATACAAATGTCACACCATCGGCGGTAAGATGGAAATTTTCCGGCATCTCAACCTCCGAAAGCTCCACGATAAGGTCGTCGCGACCGGCCAGAATCTCGCGGATCATCGTCAGCAAAGCGCTCTCGGTCCCCTTGTTGAAGAGTATGGAATAGGTGATTATCTCACCGTCCTTCAGCGAATAATTGATATATGTAGTCAGATAATTGCCGTGGGCCGCGCCGTCGGCATAAGCGTAATGATAATTGCGCCATACCATCACATTCTGAGTCATAAGACTCACTGCCAACTTATTGACCACTATCGAAGGAGCTTCTGATTTGTCATCTGCGGCTATCAGCTTGTCACTGTAACCCTCCGGGAGCTTAGGCTTTGACTCGCCCCCGTCTATCTCCACACGCGCTATCGACTCAAGAGTGTCACGGAGCGCCTTGATATCATGACCGCCTATCTTCAGAGGAAGCAAGCCACTCCCCTGACAGCGCCATTTCGCAGCCACTGTGTCCCCTCCGGAAGCATCCGGAAGCTCCTCGGCTATATAGTCATACTCATAATTTTCCAACTTGATATTCTCCGTATCTCTGCTGCCGCATCCTCCCGACAGCACCGCAATCCCCAGCATCATCACGCTTGCCAAAGATGTGATGACACCACTTCCCGAAATAAGAGTCTTCATTCTCTCTTTCTCCTTGTAAAATAATTATAATTAAGATAAGTATAAGATTAATACGTCTTTGCTACCGTATATTGATTATTGGTACAAATAATTTTGAGGTTGTCGACTGCCGCTTCACCAGCCGCCGCTCGCTCCGCCGCCGCTCGAGCTGCCGCCGCCAAACGAGCCGCCGCTGAAACCGCCGCCTCCACCTCCGCCGCGGCCTCCAAGCATCGAGCCCAGCACCACACCTGCCGCCAAGGCCGCGCTATCATCTGATTTGCGCGGTATACGGTATGGCTCGCGATGGATATTACGGCAATACTGACATTGATATACTCGCTCGCCTATCCCCTCCTTGCGGGTTGTGGCCGGCTCCAGCACCTTATTGCACACAAGATTCATCGCCACTGTGCCGCAGGACGGACATTCGCGATACTTCAACTGCTTCTCGTGATAGGGAAAACGCTCCACTGTACCACAGTCAGGACATACCCACACGTCATAATCAACTGTGCCCAGCCGCTCCTCGAAATCCTCGGATGACGACAGATAATTGTTGTCCTCCTCTTCATTCATTTTCTTCATCTTGCCCTTGCAGGTGGGGCATATCTCGGTCACCTCACGCGCATACCGATACAACGCATAGGCTATCAAGGCCAATGGAAGCGTACTACCCAGCGACAGCAGGACGCTCCACCAATAAATGGGGAGATGCGAGCGCCATATCATGGCACGACGGTAATTGTCGCGCCCGTGGGAGGCCCGCACGTCTATCAGAAGCATCATCAGCACCGCGGCAAACACACACAGCACCATCAATCCCAGAAAGCGAAGCAATACATCCTTGTCGATATCCACTACGTTGTCTATGGCTGACTCGCCCTGAGCAGACTGAACCTCGCGCGCCACGTCCGGATTGGTCAGCATACCGTAAATCGTCTTCACCGCGCTGTATATCGCCACGCCGACATTGCCGTCCTTTATGGCCGGAATGATATTGGTCCGGATGATGTTGGCACACGCTATATCCGTCAGCACACCCTCGGCGCCGCTTCCCACTTCTATGCGGACCTTGCGGTCATCCATCGCTATGACGATCAGAAAACCGTTGTTCTTATCCTTTTTACCTACACCCCATCTCCGAAACAGATTGTAAGCATAGTCTTCTATTGACAGATCACCCGTAGTCTTTACCACACAGACTGCACCCTCGCAGGTGGATGTCTCCTCAAGCTTCTTCATAGTGGAGTTGATATCGGCAAGCTGCGCCGGAGGTATCAGATGATTTTCATCCGACACATAATTGTCGCGACTGCCTATCTGCGGCGACAACGGATACGTTGCGGCATCAGCCGCCGTGGCGCCCTGCGAAAAAAGTATGGAGAGCATCACTGCGGCAACCACCGCCACACTTCTAAATATGTTATTCTTGACTGCCATTCGTATTGGAGATTTTCTATTCAGATTCACCTTTATAATTCTATCTGTCCGTCAGACTGCCGGAAGGCTCAGACCCCGCAGCTGCCGGTAAAGATTCAACGCATACACATCCGTCATCCCGGATACATGATCGAGCATCGCCTGCACACGTGTGTACAGGTCATCGGAACGCATGGCGTATTGCGCCGGCACTTTCTCGAGCAAAAGACGCGAGAAGTTGCGTTCGGGATACATCACCGCTTCTGTGAATACACTCAGCAGATAAGTGATGATACGATTGCCCGCTATCTCTATGTCCACCACATCCGGAGCATTGTATATCCTCGCATAAGCCGTGGCGCTGCACGCCTTGTAGCCCTCACGCAGCAACGGAGACTGCAGCGAGGTCAGAGGTGCACTCAGACTGCCGGTAAGTATCTCCTCCTCATGCTCGGCAAACACACGCGCGCAGTCACCTACCATCGCACCGATCACCTTGCTCCGAAGATAGCCTATCTGCTCGTTGGGATCGGAGAGCAAGGATATCGTCTTCAGCAGATGAGGCTGCTCCTCCGGGGAGAAAAAGCCGGTGAAGAGGGACAGGACGGTCTCGGTAGAGAGGATGCTCAGACGATGGGCATCCTCGATATCCATAATCTGATAACATATGTCGTCGGCCGCCTCCACGAGCCACACCAGAGGATGACGCGCAAAGCTACCGTCATTATGCTCGGGGATACCCAGTTCAGACGCCAACTTCCTATAGACCGGCTCTTCACTCTCGAAGAAGCCGAATTTTCCCTTCTCGCCGGCCAAGGTGGAGGGATAGGGATATTTCACCACGGAGGCAAGCGTGCTGTAAGTCATCGCATAACCTCCGCTACGTCGACCCTCAAACTGATGTGTCAGCAGACGGAAAGAATTGGCATTACCCTCGAAATTCACCAGATCGCTCCACTGACGCTCGGTCAGACGCTCACGCAACACGCCCCCCTCTCCTTCGCTGAAGAAGGTGGAGATCGTCTTCTC
This sequence comes from uncultured Sangeribacter sp., assembly GCA_964431295.1. Taxonomy (GTDB): domain Bacteria; phylum Bacteroidota; class Bacteroidia; order Bacteroidales; family Muribaculaceae; genus Lepagella. Next base: position 19,255 of record CAYSJG010000009.1, read on the forward strand.
ACCGCTGTGGCCGAAAGGGGGATTGCCGAGATCATGACTCAGACAAGCGGTCGCCACTATATCGCCGATATTATACAGACTTTTGCGGATTTCCTTGGAGGGATAACGCTCGCGGAGACGTTCGCACACCTCATTGGCCATCGAACGTCCCACCGATGACACTTCCAGGCTATGCGTCAGACGATTGTGGACGAATATACTGCCGGGCAGAGGAAATACCTGAGTCTTGTTCTGAAGCCGCCGGAAGGGGGATGAGAAAATCATGCGGTCAAAGTCGCGCTGAAAGTCGCTGCGGGTATGACGGCGAGGGTCATGATATTCTTCCATACCAAGACGCTTGTCGCTGATCAGGCGGCTCCATTCCATCGGAGACGCACTCGACTCACATATATTTTTCTCCTTTGCTGTCATTGAGATGACAAAATTAAGCAATCCCCACATCAATTCCTAATCAAATCCCCCTTTTATTTCATTATTGTAAGATT
>CAYSJG010000010.1:0-6813 GCA_964431295.1 uncultured Sangeribacter sp.
TGGTATCAGCCCAGTGCCGCACGTTAAGGCACCCTATGAATAATGTAGGTTAAATACTTGTCTTCCGAATATCCATGAATTAATAATTTGCCATTTTCAGTATCATATACACTTCCATCCATACACGTCTTGTCGTGCCTGTTGAATAATTGGATAAAAGTGGAGAATATCGTATTTTGAGAATGACGGTATGTATAGGATAGTTGTACAGTGTTGCGCAATGAATAGTCATTTTCATTTGACAGGCTACTCTCTTTTATACTGGATTGAGAAGATATGTATTCATTTGTTTCGGATCGACTCTGATGTTTATAATCATTAAAGCTGATGTTATACAGCAATCCTAACTCAGAAGAGCCTCTGTGGTATTCAAATGATACAGTCCCGTTATCGGACTTCATATATGGAACTATTCCTGCGTCGAGATATAAGCTGCCCCCATCATCTCTGGGCTTGAGCACTATATTTATTACGCCGCCTTCCCCACCTCCATATTTCATAGGGAGCCTATCCTGATACTCAACGGTAGCCACATAAGATGCTTTTAGAGTTTTTAAATACATCGCACTAGTGGGCACACCATCCACATATAGCATTACCTGCCCATTGCTGACTGAAAGATTATCAGACATCGCGTCGATACGGAGACCGGGAAGGTTTAGTTTGCTAAGCAGATCAAAAGAGGAATTTGATGCATTCACTTGAAACTTAGAGGGCGTCACATATAGCTTGCCGAGCCTTTCTATACGACTCTTTCCTGCCACTGTCACTTCATCAAGTATAGTCGGCTTCACCATAGCTATCAAACCGAGATTACGGACACCCTTGAAGCCGGAAAAGCGTATCTCAGTCTCTTCATATCCTTCGTAAGCGAAAACAATCTGGTAAGAAGCATTGGACTTATAATCAAATCTAAATAATCCCTCATCATCAGTTGAAGTGGATGTGATGAGCATATTGTCCCTGAAAAGGGAACATTTCACATTCGCAATAGCGACAGAATCCGCCTCGTTGACCACTCTGCCATATACTGTATTATCAGCCGCCGACGCTCCAATCCATGCAAATAGATTGAATAATAGAATAACCCATTTAATATATGATTTCATAATCGCGCATTAAGAATAACAATTCCCCGGCATTAACATTGTCATGAGAAAGGCTTTATCTACTACTGATAATACTTGCTTTCATATTAATGATGGTAATATTTTTTAATTAGTATTTGCAACCAATTGCACCTTAGATTATTTATCGCAAAGATAATGCGTCTTTCCGGAATCAGCAAATAAAAGTTGTCATCAAATGCAGATATAACATTCTGAATATCAATTTTTAGAATTTACAATTTTATCATTTTGTCATCACTGTCTCAGAGCTGCAATTCTCTCAGTAAATATTGCCATGATTAATCGGAATATGCAGAATTGCATCCCTTGCTATCTTACTTGGATTTGTCGAGGAGACAAATTATTCTCCGAGCTCAAGCTGGTTGCGGACAAGATTGTAGTATGCACCTCGGCGTTGCGTCAGCTCCACGTGGTTACCCTGCTCCACGACTTTGCCTTTTTCAAGCACGATGATGTGGTCGGCGTCGCAGACTGTCGAGAGCCTGTGAGCCACCACCACCACTGTCTTGCCTTTATAGAACTCTCTGAGGTTTTCCACGATGCTCCGCTCGTTGAGCGCATCGAGCGAATTGGTAGCCTCGTCAAGAAAGAGAAAGTCGGCGTTGCGATATACGGCTCTGGCTATCAGGATACGCTGCTTCTGTCCCTGACTCAGACCTACGCCGTCCTGACCTACCTTTGTGGCATAGCCCAACGGCAGACTGTCAATGAAGTTGTCGATGCATGCGGTACGCGCAGCGTACATCAGTCTGTCACGGTCCACATCATCGTCACCGGCGGCGATGTTGCGCTCTATCGACTCCGAAAAGATCACTCCGTCCTGCATCACGACACCGCAGTGCGAGCGCCAGCCGGCAAGTCTCATCTCCGCAAGGGACATTCCGTCCACGGTGATCACTCCATATTCCGGAGAGTAGTAGCCCAGCATCAGCTTCATAAGCGTGGTCTTACCGCTGCCGGAGGCGCCCACTATAGCTGTCACTTTGCCGGCCGGGATATGCAGACTGACACCGTCTATCGCCTTGCGCGGGTCATGGCGGTCATAGCGAAACACCACGTCCGTAAGAGTGATACCGTCCCGTTCGCTCTCAGGCGCGCTGTATTCGAGGATACGGCCTTCATCCTCATCGCGCCGTGCTCTTATCTCGTTGATGCGCTCCAGCGAAAGCTTCACGTCCTGAATGCCGTAAATAAAGCTTATCAACTGGCCGAGAGGAGCATTTAGCTGACCTATGATGTACTGGATGGCAAGCATGCCGCCGAGAGTGAGATTTCCGTTGATCACCGCCGTGGCCGCCAGCACGGTGACGAGGATATTCTTTGCCTCGTTGATGAAGACACTTCCGGCCTCCTGGCGCTGCTGAAGCCTCAGCCCCTTCATCTGCAGGCCGAAGAGTTCCATCTGCACCTCCTCCCACTCCTGTCGCCGCTGCTTCTCGCAACCCTGCAGCTTGATTTCCTGCATACTTGTTATAAGCTGGTAAGTACGGTTGTTGTTGACAGCCTGCTGCTCGAAGGTGGCGTAGTCCAGAGTCCTCCGCTTCTGCAAAAACAGTAGCGTCCAGCCGAAATATAATGCGCTCGCAAAGAGATAGACACCGAAGATCAGAGGATCGTATACGAGGAGTACCGCGCCGAATATCAGAAAACTGAAGGTATTGAACACCAACGACAGCGTCTGCCCGGTGATGAAAGACTGTACCCTCGAGTGATCGCCCATGCGTTGGAGAAGGTCGCCCATTAGCTTGGTATCGAAATATGACATCGGCAGAGTCATGAGCTTGACGAAGAAATCGGATACCATGGCGATATTGACGTGCATCGATATGCGGAGCGAGAGCCAGCGACGGATGAAATCTGCAGCCGTGACTCCGGCCACTATCATCAATTCGCCGAGAAGCACCAGCCAGATAAATCCAATATCGGAGTTTTTTATCCCTCTGTCCATGATAGACTGCATCAGAAATGGGATGACAAGCTGCAGCCCCGACACTATAGCCAGACAGAGGGCTATGCGTATGAAATGAGAGCGGTATTGTTTCAGGTATCCGGCCAGTACTCCTAATGATATGCGGTCTTTTGTGCATTTAGAGGCAAAGTCACTGAATCCATCCCCCGGCTGCAGGATGAGCGCCACTCCTTTCCCCTCGGCATCGCCGGAAGAGCGTGAAAGCCAATGGCGCGAAAATTCCTCGCGCGTCAGTGCCATCTTCCCCTTGGCCGGGTCGGCTATATGGTAGCGTTCCCTGCCGGAAGAGCCTTTTCCCGAGATGCGGTAAAGCACTGTGAAATGATTCTGGTTCCAGTGCAGGATGGCAGGAAGCTGCATTTCGCACAGTCTGTCGAGACTTATCCTTACTCCCGTAGCCTCGAAACCACATTCCCCAGCGGCATCTGAGATTCCTTTGAGTGAGACGCCTTCAGCCGTTGGCGCACAGAGACCGTCGAGGAGGTCAAGCGAGGCACGCGCACCGTAATGCCGGCACACCATCGCGAGGCACGCCACGCCGCACTGCATGCTGTCCCGCTGTCTTACACACTTGAAACCCACCGACATATCACATGACAATATAAACAGACTACATAACTGCCGAGAATCCTACATATTCGGTCTGCACATCCGTCCTTTCTGAAGGTTTGCGGCCATATTCAAAATAGTAAGACAGAGTCAACACGACATATGGACATATCTGCTCCTTTTCAATGAGTTGCATATGTCAGCGATGGGATTTGAGAGATATGAGCGGTCTTCTTTCAGGGGCATCGGACTTATCATCAGGGCGCATTCAAATCCCTTGGTATAATAACCTGCGTTGATTGTAATATCGAGCTTCTGTCCCGGATGACTGACATTCCCGCCGCTGAAAATATTTTTATTCCGCATCATTGCATTGACACCGAAATACCAATGATTAGCGGGTACATACTGCATAGACAGGGATGGCTGAAAAGCCCATAATTTATCGTTATATATTCCGGTGACCTGCTGCCGCTTGAGCGTTAATTCAGGCGCTATTATGAATTTTTTACTGAATAATGCGATATTCGCTTTGAGTGATAATCTGAAATCATCATAACTGCCCCCGTTTGCCGTATAAGTATACATCACATCATTGACAGAGACATAATCCCTTTGATAAGGATTGAATGTGTGATTCCAGATTGGGGTCAGTGTCATTGAGAAAATTTCGGATGCGAGCCAGGTATAAGACAAATACGCACTTAAGGAATGAGCATGCTTAATATCGGCATTACCTTTGGCGCCGATAAAATCCCCATCAATTCTGGTAACTGTGTTCAATGATTTGATCGGCAGATTTGTCGTGGAGTATGACAAGTTGCCAAACAGAGAATGTCTGTCAGCCGGCTGTACCCAGAAATCCGCGGATGCACCAGGTATGAACGATGTGCCCGGATGTTCGTCATTGATCTTTACTGTATTCAATCCCAAACATGCCTGCAGAGATATATTCCATCTGTTCTTGCTAAAAGTATAGCCCGCGTTCAGTTTGCCGATGAAATTTATTAAATTCTGCATAGAATTGTCCGTACCTGAATATGTGGCAGTATGATACTCAGGTCGCGCCAAGAGTGTCGCACTGACGGAATGGACGTCATTAAACTTATGTTGATAATATAGTCGCAGATTGTTGATGTAAGCGGTCGATTTAGTATCATTGACAATCGCCTCCCTATCCTTCGGTGCATACGAGCGGTGAGAGGATTGCAGCAGTGCGCCAAACAGATAAGACAGATTCAAATGGTCCTTGTCTGAAAATCTTTTGCTGAATAGCAGGCTGACATAGGGAGTCCAGTCATAACCTGATGATTCTCTTTTATATTCGACATTATCATATCCTTCGATATTATAAGTCGAAGAGCCAGACATATAGGTCGGATTGTCGTAGCCGGTGATTCCGGCATTAAGCACAAGAACAGCCCTCTGAGGCGCCATGCGATATTTCCATTGCAGGGCAACGTCAACGCTTTGCTGGCTGGTTCTGGATGTTTCTTGCGATTTATTGATCAGCTCATATTCTTTTTGCTCTGAATCCTGCATTGTATAGTGATTTTCGGATTCTTCTATGCATTTCTGTTTGTTTAGCCATCTGTATTCTATGCCGACGCCGAAAGTGGAATTCCCCGATTCCAATATACTTGTGACCGAATAAGCTCCTTTAGGAAAGGTGAGATCCTGCCTCGCGTTCAAATAAGTATATCCCCCGGCTGAATATTGTTTTGTCACTATATTCACGACATATTTATCCCCTCCAAAACGAGGGTCGGTAGGGGATGCGAGGATTTCAATTTTTATTACATCTTTGGACAATATGGACCTCTCCTCATTCGGATTGGCTTTTACTCCATTGATATAATAAGTGAGCTCACCGCCGTTGATGAATTTAAGCGGATCATCGGCATTCTTCGGTATCTGCAGTTGCGGAGACTGCATCTTGCGCAAGAGGTCATACGCATTGGATGCGACATTCTTCAATTTCTTCTCAGGGATATATTCCACGCCATTGTCAATCACACGCTGACTACGACCTTCTATCACCACCTCCTTGAGCTCCTGCGTCTTCACAGTGTCTGACGATTCACTCTGCGCCAAAGCCGTTGTCGCTGATAATACACACGATATTGCCAGCACCGCAATTTTAAGAAAATCGCCATTAAAGCTGGAACAATGTTTCATATTGAAGTGATTTAGAAGGTTCTACTGATTATGAGTGGAAAGATAATATTCATACAGCAAATCCTCAAGAGCTGATTCGTTATCTGTGTCGTACATACCTTTATCTACTCAAATTGTCTTCTGCAAATTAAAAGAATATTTACGAAATCTCCAAATAAATATTGTCATCACACGTACTAACAGTATCGTGAAAATCAACATGTAACATTTGACAAATTTAAAAATTTGTCATCACAGAGTCAGAGCGACAATTCTCCTTCATAAATATTGCCATTATTGGTCATAATCTGCAGATACGCATCCTTCACATAGCCGATGGGGAGAATGATTTCTTCCTCAGCCGAATCAAAAGGATAGCTGCTAAGATGATTGATTTCCCTGTCATATATTCGAAGTTCACACATCCCTTCGGAATAGGCAAACGAAAACATCAGACTTCCATCTAAGTATACGCACTCTATTTCTTGAGTCGAAGGAGATTTGGGCCGATTTGTAATCGGAGTACCAGGTCTCATCGGTTTAATCACTATTACGACTCCATCACCATCAGTCGTACCCCCCGGTAGCTGAGGAGATGCGGCTAAACATTGAATTTTAGATAGTAAGATGATTGCCATGACGACAATAACCCACATACCTGACAGTTTTCTTCTCATGATTATGGTATTATTTTATATTTGATATTTGAGATATTGATTTTTAATGCGGAAAACAATAAGACCTACTCCGATGCAATAGGTTTCGGAATATCCGTAAATTCGGCTGCATCAGGAGGACAATTTTTGATTATCAACTTAATCAATCTATTGCGTTTATTATACATCGATCTTAACTGCATATTCATTATCAATGCAATCGCTCTCGGCGAGATTCCGGCATAAGAAAGAGTAAGCAAGAGAATATCCTCCTCCTTCAACCAGGGGCATTCGTCGATCAGACGAGTAACTATTCCTCCCATATACTTATCAACAGATTGACGGATTTTAT
>CAYSJG010000010.1:6823-19727 GCA_964431295.1 uncultured Sangeribacter sp.
CTTACAAAATCCGTGAAGGGCCTTAACTGCCTCGAAACTGATGCTGAGCTGTCATGCATTCTAAAATAGTCATCAAACAGGCTGTTGAAAAGCGTCCATTTCTCAATATATGCTTCTTTGGAACTGAGAGAATCCGTAGATACACCATCTTGTGTTTGTGATTTGGATAAATCGTCGAGCATTGAAATGAGACTGGCTATTACCTCCTCCTTCTCCCTAACACGATTCTCCAGTTGCTGTTTTTGATCTATATTGTATTCCAAAGTGTTGTTAAGGGTGTCAATATCCCTCTGCTTCCTGACGATCAGCTCATTGCGATGTTTAAGCCGTTTGCGGAATGCGATCGCAATCACAACAGCCAAAATAACAACTACGATGATGCATATCATTGCTACACTCAGCTGGTTATGTCTTACCTTGCTCTCTGACTCAGCTTTCCCGGAATAAAAATCTCTCTCAGCACTGGATACTGAGTTGATTATACCCTCTTCAAGATATCCATCCGTATGTTTTCTCAACGAATCGGCACTTGATACTATATATTCCGGATTGGCAAGCAGTTTTGCCGTCTCATACTCAAGATTGGCAAGCCTTGCCTTCTCCCTGTCACTCTTGCACAATGGGCGAATAGACTCAATCGCAGATTTGACACCTGTCGTGTCGCCACTATATACCTGTAAATAGAGATAGCTTACGTCATCTTCATAATCATATACACAATATGGATTCTTTCTATATTCATCAAAATACCGAAATCCATTTATGTAATCATGCTTCACAACGCTTGCAAGCAGCAATCCCTCGTAACATTGCAAAGCAAGTCCACTATCGCGCTCAGCATTCGCAAGCGCTAATATACTGTCGAGAAGTTGTACACCACGCTGAATCTCACGGGAAGCCAACATCGCTCGGGCGGCTGCCACCAAAGCGTAACGGACATTAAGATCTTTGCCGACCCTCTTATAATAATCTGCGGCCTTTAGAGAGAATCTCAAGGCCTGTTACTGATTCATTTTAAAATTGTAAATATCGCTAAGCTCCTCACTGGATTTTGCAATCCAATAGTCATCGTTAAGTTCATTTGCAAGATCGTAGGCCTGAACTGCATAATCCATGGCATTTTCACTATCGTAAAGATTATAGAAATACACCTGCGCAACATAAAATTGAGACTTCATTAGATCTCGGTTTTCATTATGTCTCCTGTAATAATCACAAGAAAACTTTATGGAATCTATTGATGTCGCCCAATTGTTGGTCTTCACATTCGCCTGACAAAACAGCAGATTGAATTTGGCTCTGTCTGCTTCTTCTGTCAACATCCCTTTCGGTATTGTATTCAACAACTGTAGAGCAGAGTCCGGATTCTCCTCCATAATCGTCTCGGCTGCTTTTAATATCTTTTTTTCATGCGATTGAACACAGGAAACCAAACCAACAGCCAAGACTAATATCAAGATTCTGTATTTTGCGAAATTCGGCATGAGCAATCTATTAATTTCTGATACCCCATCTAAAAGCCTCACATGTCTCGCAACTACGTAAACATTTTTAGAAGGAGTTATAATGCAAAAATAATATATATTATCAGAATCCGCAAATAAAAGTTGTCATCAAATGAAGTTATATCGTTCTGAATATCTTTTTTTTTACAATTTATAATTTTACTAAATTGTCATCACCTCCCCAAAACTGCAATTCTTCCTCGTAAATATTACCATGATTGGTCGGAATCTGCGACCCCTGCGTTAACATTTTTTGTGGGATGGGGTCTAAGCAGACGGGGTTGCTTAATTCAGGGATGGATTAGACGGGAGCATCAGCCAGTGCCGATAGTCCGGGCCAAGATATTTCACCTGCTCACACCAGTATTCTTCACCTGCGCCCACAAGAAGGGATTGAGGATCAGGAGTGCGGCTCACCTTCCACGCTCCGTGCTCCACCTCATTCTCAAGCTGACCTTTTACCCATCCGCTATAACCGAGATAAAACCGCAATTGCCCCTCCGACGACGGAAGCCCCTCTTCGATATATGACTGCACCTCATCAAACGAACCTCCTACATACAGACCCGGTATAATCTCGACTGAACCGGAAATGCGTCCGCCCAACGTATGAAGCCAAAACAGACGCTGAAGGTCCACCGGACCTCCCTGATACAACGGTACGTTGAGCTCGCAAGACTCAAACAAGCTTATGTCAGACAGAGTGATGTCGAGAACGCGGTTAAGCACAAGTCCGAGAAAACCGTTACTCTCGTCCCGGTCAATAAGCAAAACCACTGTCCGCGAAAAATTAGGATCATGAAGCAAAGGTGACGATATCAGCAAATCACCGGCATGTAAAGATAAAGGCATATTCATATCATTCATATCATTCTAACACTCCAGCATCATGTTGGTTTTAGAGTGCACGCGCTATGCATGCTTCATCGCCTGCAGCAGGCGGACATCTCGCAAGTCTCCCTCCGCGAAATGCCAGCGTCTCAAGAGGCCGCAATCCTCGAAACCGGCATTGAAAAACAGACGAAGCGACACCGGATTGTCAGAATGCACCAACGCCAGCAGCGATTCGAGTCCGAGCCGCCCCCAGGCGTAGGCCTTGGCTGCCTCCACAAGCGCCATTCCAAGACCGAATCCTCGATACTCCGGCAATATGAGCACACCTATCTTCGCATGACGGTCACGCGCGGAGATATCATAAAAATCAAGCAATCCCACGGCCACATCCGTCTCGGCGACAAGACGCAGCTGACCTGCCCGATACGGATCTGCGTCATAAGTAGCCGCATAGTCGCGCAATAGCTCCAGCGACAACGGAGCGGACATGTCGCTGCATATCACCGCCGAGCTCTCATTGTCGGCATTATACAGCAACTCGGCGTCCTCAGGCTCCAATGCCCGCAACCTTATGTTATATTCTTCCACCATCCGACTAAAATAATTCAAATATCCAACCTCTTACCTCCGACCTCTCACCTCTGACCTCACCTCACTTCCTCCCCAAAGAGTCTGCAAACGGGAAACGGTTGACTATGCTACGGCCAAGAGTCAGTTCGTCGGCATATTCGATATCATTGCCCACACTGAGGCCGCGCGCAAGCAGCGACACCTCTACACCGCTCGGCAGCAGACGCTTGTAAATATAGTAATTGGTAGTGTCACCCTCCACCGTCGGAGACAATGCGAGAATGACCTCCCGCGGCTTCTCACGCTCCACACGCTCCACAAGGCTATCTATCTCCAGATCTGACGGCGAGATGCCGTCAAGCGGAGAGATGATACCTCCAAGCACATGATAAAGACCGTGATACTCGCGTGTGGACTCTACTGTCAGCACATCGCGCACTGACTCCACCACACAGATCGTGGAGGAGTCGCGGCGCGGACTGCTGCAGATTTCACACACCTCTGTCTCTGATATATTATGACATACACTGCAGTAACGTATCCCCTTGCGAAGATCTATCAGGCTCTGACCAAGAGCTGCCGAGACTTCGGGCTCCTGACGCAGAAGATGCAGAGCCAGTCGCAAAGCCGTCTTCCCCCCTATTCCGGGCAGACGGGATAATTGGGACACTGCGTTATCGAGCAGGCGGGAGTTGTAAGATTGCTGCATTATAATTAATTTTGCTACTGCTAAATTATAAAAAAATATCCATACTGAATTAAAATCATGATTGAATATATATCGGGAGAGATTGCCGAGCTGCAGCCGGCCGTAGCGGTAATCGACTGTCACGGCATCGGTTATGAAATCAATATCACGGTCATAGACTATACGGCCATGAAGGATATGAAGAGCGCGCGACTCTATGTCCATGAGTCGATACGCGAGGACGCCCATCTGCTCTACGGTTTTCTCGACCGACACACGCGCCTCCTCTTCCGCCTGCTGATAGGCGTCAGCGGTGTGGGACCCAACACCGCACGTCTCATTCTGTCATCGCTGACCGCCCAACAGCTCTCGCAGACAATCGCTTCCGGACAGGACTCCATGCTGAAAGCTGTCAAAGGTATCGGGGCGAAGACTGCACAGCGTATCATTGTAGACCTCCGCGACAAAATAAAAGCACCGCAAGCTACGTTAATATCATCAGGCATACCGCACGCCGACGAGACATATCAGGACGCCGTACAGGCTTTGCTGATGCTCGGCTTTGCGCAACCGCTTACCCAGAAGGTGATGCAGAAGATTTTTGCCGAAAATCCGGCCATCACTACGGAGCAGGCTGTGGCGCAGGCACTCAAGATGATCTGATCCACTTAATCTATCCGACATGGATAAGTCCGCGGTCAGATACCACGAGGGGCTACTGACGGTGTGACAACGACAATAATGACGCACTTCGTTAGAGTATTGACATCACTGCTACGCAAGCCGGCGACAATAGTTTTATTGTCGCTCATCGCCATATTGTCTGCCGCGCAATACCGCAAGTCGGAGATCGCGCCGCCCCCGCCGGACCCCCCGCTATATCTCGACAATACCGACATCCCGGACTCCATCATACTTCCCTCGCCGGTATCGCCCACGCTACCGAGAGGATACGAAGATTATATCGGCAGAGAATACGCCGCCGACCTCGAAGACCCCTCCAATATCACCACCGAAGCGGTCTATGACCCGGAGCTGAAGATGTATGTGCTGCATACTAAGCTCGGAGACACTGACATCATCACTCCCTACATGATGACGCCCGAGCAATACAACCGTATGGAGACGCGCAACGCTCTATACGGATATTTCCGTCAGCGCAATTCCGTCACGGAGCAGGCCAAGGAGAAGCAGCCTTTCAACATCCTTGACATGAACTTCGCGCTCGGACCGCTTGAGAAAGTGTTCGGGCCGGGAGGCGTCAGACTCACCACACAAGGCTCCGTACAGCTCTCCATGGGCATCAAGAGCAACAAGACCGACAATCCCGCCCTCTCGCTCAAGTCACGACGCAAGACTTACTTCGACTTCGACCAGAAGATACAGGCCACCATCGGCGCCTCTGTCGGAGACAAGCTGAAGTTTAACATGACTTACAACACGGATGCGACCTTCGACTTCGACTCCAAGAATCTGAAGCTCGCATACGAGGGTAAGGAGGATGAAATCATCAAGCTCATTGAGGCCGGCAACGTATCCATGACCACCGGCTCAAGCCTCATACGCGGAGGTACTGCCCTCTTCGGCGCCAAGGCAAAACTGCAGTTTGGCAAACTCACACTTACCGGACTGGTATCGCAACAGAACTCCGAGTCAAAAACCATCAACACCACCGGAGGCGTACAGACCACTAAATTCAGCATCCGGGCCAACGAGTATGACGCCAACCGTCACTTCTTCCTGGCTCAGTATTTCTACGACAATTACGATACCTTCGCCTCCAAACTCCCCCACGTCTCCTCCGGGATACAGATTACCAAAATCGAAGTCTGGGTCACCAACAAGAACTCTTCATATCAGGAGAGCCGCAACTTCGTGGGATTCATGGACCTCGGCGAGAACACACGTCTCGCCAACGACTACTGGATACCGGACCGCGCGGTAGAAGTCCCCTGCAATCAGTCCAACAATCTTCTGACCGTGATAAAGAGCCAGTATCCGGACGCGCGCAATATCAATCAGGTGTCGCAGGCGCTCCAGCCACTTCAAGCATACGGTATCACAGGTGGACGCGATTATGAGAAAGTGGAGAGCGCAAGACTGCTCAAAAGCTCGGACTATGTGCTCAATCCAACACTCGGATACATCTCGCTCAAGCAGGCGCTCAACTCAGACGAGGTGCTCGCCGTGGCATACGAATATACATACCGGGGCAAGGTCTACCAGGTGGGTGAATTTTCAGGAGATGTCACATCCACCGACCAGTCACTCTATCTCAAAATGCTCCGCGGCACCACCATCTCCACCAAGCTCCCCATGTGGAAGCTGATGATGAAAAACGTCTATTCGCTCGGCGCATATCAGCTGCAGAACAAGAATTTCAAGCTAAACATCAAATATCTCTCCGACACCACCGGCACGGAGATAAGCTATCTCCCCGTAGGACCTATCGCCGACAAACCGCTGCTTCAGGTGATGAATCTCGACCGGCTCGACTCCAACCAGGAGTCCAACCCTGACGGATTTTTCGACTATGTGGAGGGATACACCGTCCTATCCTCTTCAGGTAAGATTATCTTCCCTGTAGCAGAGCCCTTTGGCGCAAATCTGGAGCGGAAGATCGGCAACGCCGACCTCGCCGCGCCTTACGTATTCAAGGAGCTGTATGACTCCACACTCGTGGTGGCTAAGCAGTTTGCCGACAAGGACAAATACTCGCTGACAGGAGAATATCAGGCTTCCAACGGCGCACAGATCCGTCTCAACGCCATGAATGTGCCGCGAGGCTCTGTAGTCGTCACCGCCGGAGGCGTACAGCTTGTCGAAAATTCTGACTATACCGTGGACTACACCATGGGCATAGTCACCATCACCAACCAGAGTATTATCGACTCCGGCACCAACGTCAGCGTCACGCTCGAGAACCAGAGCATGTTCTCCATGCAGCGCAAGACCCTGCTCGGACTCGATGCGCAATACCGATTCAACAAAAACCTGACCCTCGGCGCCACGTTACTCAACTTCTCGGAAAAGGCGCTGACAGAAAAGGTAAATATCGGCGATGAAGTCATCAACAATACCATGTGGGGCGTCAACCTCTCCTACAATCAGGACTTCATGTGGCTGACAAACCTCATCAACAAGGTCCCAACCATCAACGCCGCAGCCCCCTCCAATTTCAAGCTGACTGCCGAGTTTGCCCAGCTCGTGCCTCATAAGCAGAAGTCAGGCTCCAACAAGGGCTCCAGCTTCATCGATGACTTCGAGTCTACGCAGACCGGCATCGACCTGCGCTCGCCCTATTCATGGTTTCTGGCTTCCACTCCTTACGATGGAGGCTCCGACCCGCTATTCCCCGAGGCCGGACTCTCCAACAATGTCGACTACGGCAAAAACCGCGCGCTCCTCGCCTGGTACTATGTGGACCGTATCTTCACCCAGAAAAACTCTTCGATGCTCCCCGGATACCTCAAAAACGACCTCAAGCAGCTCTCCAATCCATACGTCCGCGAAGTAAAGGTCAACGAGATCTTCCCCTACCGCGACGTAGCCTACGGCGAGGCCAACCTCATACAGTGTCTCAACCTCAGCTTCTATCCCAAGGAGCGCGGACCATACAATCTTGACGCCGACAATATCGCCACCGACGGCAGCCTGCTCAATCCCGAGAAAAGATGGGGCGGCATCATGCGCAAGATGGACAACACCAACTTCGAGACTTCCAATGTGGAGTATATACAGTTCTGGCTCATGGATCCGTTCCTCGACGAGGAGAATGACAACCGTGAGGGTGGAGACCTTTACTTCAATTTCGGCGAAATATCCGAGGATATTCTCAAGGACGGAATGAAAAGCTACGAGAACGGCCTCCCCATCGACGGCAACAATCAGTTTATAGGAGAGACCGCATGGGGCAAGGTGTCGCGACAGAATTCGCTCACATATGCTTTTGAGAACGCGCCGGAAGCACGACCGATACAGGACGTGGGACTCGACGGACTCGCCAATGACGAAGAGTTCTCGTTTGGAGAATATCAGATATATCTCGACAAACTCAGAGCCCGCCTCCCCGCCAATACCATAGCGGAGATGCAGGAAGATCCCTTCTCCGCAATGAATGACCCCGCGGGAGACAACTACCACTTCTTCCGCTCCAACTGGTATGACGAGCACCAGACTTCCATCCTCGACAGATACAAGCATTACAACGGAGTGGAGGGCAACTCGCTGTCGCCCGACCAAAGCGACAATCCGCAGTACCAGTCGTCGAGGACCACTCCCGATGTGGAGGACATAAATCAGGACAATACGCTCAACGAATACGAACGATATTTCGAATACAAGGTCTCCATCAGGCCGGAAGACCTCGAAGTCGGCAAAAACTATATCACCGACAAGCAGGTGTCCAGGGTCAACACACGCAACGGCCCGCAGGAGGCCGTATGGTATCAGTTTAAGATTCCTCTCGCCAGTCCTGACAAAGTAGTCGGAGGCATCAGCGATTTCTCTACGGTGAGATTCGCCAGAATGTTTATGACCGGATTCAAAGAAACCACTCACCTCAGATTCGCCACACTCGAACTGGTACGGGGAGAATGGCGCGATTATCAGTTTAATCTCAACAGCCGCAACGACTCGCCGGCCGAGGGAGAACTCGACATGTCGGTGGTCAATATAGAGGAAAACGCCGCACGCACTCCGGTCAACTACGTGCTCCCGCCGGGTGTGGACCGCATACAGGACCCCGGACAGAGCCAGGCCACACAGCTCAACGAGCAGTCGCTCTCACTCAAAGTCACCGGACTGCAGCCCGGAGACGCACGCGGCATATACAAAAATACGCAGCTTGACCTCCGTATATACAAGCGGCTGCAGATGTGGGTACACGCTGAGTCACTCATCGATGACCTCACCAATCTCAAAAACGGTGACCTCTCCGTATTCATCAGACTCGGCTCGGACGTAAAAAACAACTATTACGAATATGAAGTGCCGCTCGACCTCACGGCCGCCGGCAACTACAACAACTTCAGCTCGGCCGACAGAGCTCTCGTATGGCCTGTCAGCAACCGCCTCGACTTCGACTTCGATGTCCTCACAAATATCAAGGTAGAACGCAACAGACAGCGCAGCAACCACACAGAAGGCGTCGGATATACTGTCCTCTTCTCCGGACGCGACCCCAACAACGAACGCAACACCGTCAGCGTACTCGGCAATCCCTCGCTCAGCGATGTCAGAGTCATGCTCATCGGTATCAGAAACCGCTCCAACTCCGTCAAGGACGGTGTCGTATGGGTCAATGAGATGAAGGTCACCGACTTCAACGAGAGCGGCGGTTGGGCAGCCAACCTCAACGCATCGCTCTCCATGTCCGACATCGCTTCCGTCAACTTCGCATTCCATAAGGAGACTGCAGGATTCGGAGGTGTCGACCAGGGACTCTCCTCACGCAGACTCGAGGACTACGAGCAGTATAATGTCGCCGTACAGGGAGATGTCGGCAAACTCCTCCCGGAGAAGGCGAAACTGTCCGCTCCCATATACTATGCCAAATCCAGCGAGCGCACCACTCCTAAATACAACCCCCTCGACCAGGATATTCTCCTCAAGGACGCGCTCGATGCTGCCGCCACCAAGCAGGAGAAAGACTCCATCAAGGGGTATGCCGTCACACGCAAGATCACAGAAAGTTTCTCCCTGTCCAATCTGAGATTCAACGTTCAGAGCAAGACTCCCATGCCATGGGACCCCGCCAATTTCCAGATCGCGTTCTCATTCAACAAGCAGCGCAACTACGACCCCACCACAGAGTATGAAATCACCAATGACTACCGGGGCTCCTTCCAGTATTCATACTCGCCGATGATCAAGCCGCTGAAGCCATTCAAATTCATCAAGGGGAAGAGCAAAACAGCCAAATTCCTCAAGGACTGGCAGATCAACTGGCTTTTCAACAATCTTACCTTCATGACTTCCATGACAAGGTATTACTATGAGCAGCAGACACGCTCGGAGGTGGATGTCGACTTCCAGCTCCCGGTGCAGGTCAGCAAGAATTTCTACTGGAACAGACAGCTCTCCCTCACTTGGAATCTGATACAGAGCCTGCAGCTCTCCTTCTCCAGCAACACCATGGCGAGAATCGAAGAAACAATCGGCGCGGTCAATAAGAGGCTCTTCCCCGACAAATACCGCGACTGGAAGGACAATGTCATGTCATCGCTCAGGGGATTCGGTACGCCGTGGAATTACAACCAGACTTTCACCGGCACCTACCGCGCGCCGTTCAATAAAATCGCTTTCCTCGACTACCTCACCGGCTCCATCAGCTACAATTCCACATACCAGTGGGACAAGGGCACTACCGTCGATGACGTCTACCTCGGCAACACCATCGCCAACCAGTCATCATGGAACGCCGACGCGCGACTCAACTTCGAGACGCTCTTCAACAAGAGCAAGTATCTGCAGCAGATCAACAAGCGGTTTGCCTCCAAATCGTCGCGCTCCAACCGCAATCAGGGGTCACGCAAGGAGAGCTCGAAGAGTCCCAAAGTCAAAAAATTTGAAAGAGCATATACGCTACAACCGGACACCACCATCACCGTAGAGCACAATCTTAAGACCAAGAAGGTGAAATTCCGGGCCACCTCCAACGGCAAGCCTATCAAGCTCGAGACAAAAATCATCGACGACAACAAGATCGAGATCCTCTCCAAGGGGAAGGCCAACATCAAAGTCACTGTCACTGAAGACAAGAAGGAGTCCAAGCCATCGGTGGCTCAGGACCTGGCCGCTTACACTCTGAGATTCTTGATGATGCCGCGCTCATTCAGCTTCAGATATCGCTCGTCACACAGCCTCTCGCTCCCCCTCTTCTCCCCCAACGTCGGGGATATCTTCGGACAGAGCACCAAGTACGGACCTATGGCCCCGGGACTTGACTTCGCTTTCGGATTTTACGATGAGGACTATGTGCAGAAAGCGCTCGACCGCAAATGGCTGCTTACGGACAGTGACCAGATCTCTCCAGCCGTGTGGAACCAGAGCAAGGAATTCAACTTCGAGCTCACCCTCGAGCCCATACGCGGACTGAAAATCACTCTCACTTCCAATCTCACGGACAGCCGCACGCGTCAGGTGCAGTTCATGTATCAGGGTATGCCGACATCACGCACCGGATCATACACCCGCACGCACGTGGCGCTCGCTACAGCTCTCAAAAGCTCGAAGGCTGAGAACGGATACCAGTCGGCGGCTTTCGACAGATTCCTGCAATATATCCCCAGAATCGCCTCCAGATACGAGCAGCTGTATCACGGCAAGTCATATCCCTCCACCGGATTCATGGACGGCAATCCTATCGCCGGCTCGGCTTACAATCCTGAGGTAGGCAAAGTCAGCAGCACAAGCAGCGATGTGCTCATACCCGCATTCATCGCCGCATATTCCGGACAAAATCCCGACAAGATCACACTTGATATGTTCCCGGGACTCGCCTCCATGCTTCCCAACTGGAAAGTTACCTACGACGGATTCACCCAGATGGGAGGGATGAAGAAGATATTCAAGACATTCACCATCAGCCACGCTTACCAATGCACATATTCCGTAGGATCATACTCCGGATTCCTCAACTGGGAAAGCGTCGGAGGCGACCTCGGATTCACCATGGACGAGCAGACACAGATGCCCATCCCCTCATCACCTTACGACATCTCTTCAGTGGCCATCACTGAAAAATTCGCCCCGCTCATCGGTGTCAACATGACATTCCTCAACGATCTTTCAGTCAATGCAGAATATCGTGACCAGCGTACACTCAACCTCAACTCCTCCGCCGGACAGGTAGTGGAGACATCCAGCAGACAGCTCACCATCGGCGCCGGATACAAGATCACCAACTTCAACAAGATCATCAAGATAGGCAGCAGACAAGGAGGTGTCAGCAACGACCTCTCGCTCAATCTCGATTTCTCATTCGCACACAACAACAGCCTTATCCGCAAGATAGAGAGCGCATTCACACAGGCCACCAACGGCACCCGCACACTCTCCATCAACTTCATGGCAAGCTACATACTGAGCCGAAGAATCACCCTCAACGCATTCTTCGACCATCAGGTCAACACCCCTCTCGTCAGCAACACTTCATATCCCACCACCAACTCCTCCTACGGCATCAGCATCAACGTTTCACTGGCAAGATAATCAATAAGCAAAAGCCCAGAAAGACCCTAAAGACCCTAAAGACCCTAAAGACCCTAAAGACCCAAAAAGACCCCAGAGCCTACTGCCCAAACTCAACCAAATAAGACATAAAAGTGTTAATAATTCAAACACTCTCTAACTATGTCTTAATCTTCCAGACTATGAATTTTAATAATTTCACTATCAAATCTCAGGAGATTGTGCAGAAGGCCATTGAGCTTACACAGTCTTCCGGCCGACAGCAGATCGAACCTGTCTTTCTGCTCAAAGCCATGATCTCCGAGAGTGAGACCATCATAAATTTCGTCTGCCAGAAGCTCGGAGCCAGCCAGCCGGCTATTGTCCGAGCTGTTGACCTCGAGATTGAGTCGCTCCCGAAAGTCTCGGGTAGCGATGTCATGCTCAGCCGCGAATCCAACGATGCGCTCCAGAAGGCTGTGGACTTCTCTAAATCACTCGGCGATGAATATGTGTCGGTAGAGGCTATGCTCATGGGCATACTGCGCACAAAATGCAAGGCCGCGCAGATACTCAAGGATGCCGGATTTACTGAAAAAGGGCTCGAAGCTGCCATCGCGGAGCTTCGCAAGGGCAATAAGGTCACTTCACAGAGCTCCGAAGAATCATATCAGGCACTCAGCAAATATGCCATCAACCTCAACGACCGTGCCCGCAACGGCAAACTGGACCCGGTCATCGGCCGCGATGAAGAGATACGGCGGGTGCTCCAGATCCTGTCACGACGCACCAAAAACAATCCTATGCTTGTCGGCGAACCGGGCACGGGCAAGACTGCCATTGCCGAGGGACTCGCACAGAGGATTGTAAGAGGCGATGTGCCCGAAAATCTGAAGTCCAAGCAGATTTATTCACTCGACATGGGCGCGCTTGTGGCCGGCGCTAAATACAAAGGTGAATTTGAGGAAAGGCTTAAGGCCATCGTCAATGAGGTCACACAGAGCGACGGAGAGATCATACTCTTCATCGATGAGATACACACTCTCGTAGGTGCCGGAAAGGGCGAGGGGGCCATGGATGCCGCCAATATTCTCAAGCCTGCGCTCGCAAGAGGCGAACTTCGCTCCATCGGCGC
>CAYSJG010000011.1:0-19332 GCA_964431295.1 uncultured Sangeribacter sp.
ACCTACCACGATGTCCACAGCGCCTGAAGCGAGCCCGGCGAGTATCTCTCTGCGCTCTTTGGCGCGCGTGCTTCCGGTGAAAAGACGCAGATGAAGCCCGAGATGACTGCACCAAGGGGACAACGAGTCGAAATGCTGACCCGCAAGTATCTCGGTGGGAGCCATCAGCGCCGCCTGAAAACCATTATCCACACCCATCAGCATTGTCATGAAGGCCACCATCGTCTTGCCGCTACCCACATCTCCCTGCAGCAGACGGTTCATCTGACGGCCCGTACGCATATCCTCCCGTATCTCCCGCAGCACACGCTTCTGCGCTCCTGTAAGCTCAAAGGGGAGACATTCTTTGTAAAAGGTGTTGAATTTATCACCGATACGCGACATTATATGTCCGGCTATCCGACGGCCACGGTCACGGCTGTAGCGCAATATCTGCAGCTCCAGATAAAACAGTTCTTCGAATTTCATCCGCTCGCGGGCGCGACGGAGAGCATCGGCATTTTCAGGAAAGTGAAGCGACCGATAGGTGTCCTGAATGCAGGGAAAGTGAAACTTCTCTATCACTTCAGCCGGAAGAGTCTCCTCTATCTGACTGAATTGCGGATGACTGACAAGATTGATTACCATCTCCTGGATCATCCGCTGCGCGAAACCACGCTTACGCAGGGATTCGCTGATCGAATATACACCCTGCAGGCCGGTCCGCGGCTTGTCGGCATTATAAGCCTCCACCTCCGGATGACTTATGCTCCATACATGATTGAATACTGTGGGCTTGCCGAAGATGACATACTCTCTGCCGGTCACCCACTGCTTCTCAAAATAACTTATCTTCGAAAACCATACGCATTCCATCAGCTTACGGCCATCGGAAAATATCCCCTTCAGCCGCTGTCTCTTCCCCTCCCCCTCCTTGACAAAGGAGATGAAATGACCCTTGACCTGCAGATACGGCATCTCGCCGTGAAACTGCTCGATGAGATAATAGCGGCTGCGGTCCACATAGCGGAAGGGATAATAGTCCAAAAGGTCGCGAAATGTCGCGACCTCCAGCTGCGAGGCGAGCATCTTGGCCCTTACCTCGCCTACTCCTTTAAGATACTTTATCTCACTATCCTCAAATCGCACTTCATCTGCGAAGCAGAGCTTCCGCTATCTTAAAATCTTCAGGATTGGTAATCTTGATATTCGACGGCTCTCCGGCATAGAGTCTCACACTCATACCGCACGCTTCGGCTATGGACGCGTCATCGGTAAAAGTCCCCTCGGGCGGATTGCCTATAGTGCGCATCGCATCCTCATACAGGAATATTTGCGGAGTCTGTACCTCCACATAGTCTGCTCGGACCACTGACACGCTTGCGCCGGAATCAGCGCCATCCCCGTCCCGGACAAGGCGACGCAGACTGTTGACACACGGGACCGCGGGAACACCGCACCTCCCTTCTTCAGCCGCCTGCCATCCCCGCTCTATCATAGCGGAAGACAGAAGCGGGCGTGCACCGTCATGCACTGCGATCCGGCAATCTTTTACACCGCCGGCAAGGACTTCCTTCAGCATCAGCAGACCGTTGGCTACAGAGGAGACCCTGTCCTTCCCTCCACAACAGAGAGTATGGGGCATCCGCTCCTCTTCCGGCAGTTCGGACATCAGTATCTCCCAATCATCAAAATATCCGGGATGGACCACGAGCACTATCTGCGTGTCGGGATCCTCGTCGTGAAAGGCCTTCATCGACCACCATACCACAGGCCGCCCGCACAAGAGGCGAAACTGTTTCGGAACACTTCCGCCTGCCCTTGTGCCGGCACCGCCTGCAAGTATGATTGCCGCTTTATGCATTGAAAATCTTTTTCGGTTAAGATGATTGTAAGACCCTGCATTGACTTTTTTTGACGCGCTTCTTAGAGCGCGCTTCTTAGCAGGAATAGATCTTACATATTCATGCCGCCGTCCACCTGGATGACCTGTCCGCTGACATAGCTCGACAGATCGGACGCCAGGAATGTGGCCACATTGGCGATATCCTCGACCTGGCCGCCACGACGCAGGGGTATCTTGGCCACCCACTCTTTGCGCACATCATCGGGAAGGGCTGCCGTCATAGCTGTCTCGATAAAGCCGGGAGCTATCGCGTTGGCACGGATGCCGCGGCTGCCTACCTCCTGCGCTATGCTCTTGGCAAGAGCTATCAGGCCTGCCTTGGAAGCGGCGTAGTTGGCCTGACCGGCGTTGCCGTGCACACCTACCACGCTGGCCATATTGATGATCGAGCCACCGCGCTGACGAAGCATTATCGGCAATACTGCGTGGATGAAGTTGAAGGCTGACTTAAGATTGACCGCGATGACAGCATCCCACTGGGACTCGCTCATGCGCATCATCAGACCATCCTTGGTGATACCGGCATTGTTGACCAATATGTCGATACGGCCGAAGTCGTTCTTTATCTCCTCCACCACTTTCTCTGTTTCGGCGAAGTCTGCGGCATTGCTCGCATATCCTTTGCATTTTACACCCAATGCCTCTATCTCGCGCACTGTCTCTTCAGCGAGCTCATCGATTTTGAGGTCGGTAAACGCTACATTACACCCTTCGGAGGCAAATTTCAGGGCTATACCCTTGCCTATGCCGCGGGCTGCTCCTGTGATCAGAGCCGTTTTCCCTTCAAGAAGTTTCATAATTTATATAATTTAGTCTTTAGATTCAGATTTCAATACATCACTCTTTTTCGCCATATCCCTGACTCGGCGGGGATATCAGAATTCGAGCAATATGCAGCCGCAGGAATATCCGCCGCCAAACACTACCAGCGCCGTCTTGTCCCCCTTGTCGAATTTGTCAAGATTCTGCGCGAGCACAAGCGGTGCTGACGCCGAACCGGTATTGCCCAATTCGCGAATATTGTTGAGGAAATGATCCATGCTCATATCGAGCTGATGAGCTACCTGAAGCACTATCCTCATATTGGCCTGATGAGTGATAAGATATTTCAGATCTGCGGCTTTGAGCTGCTGATGATCAAGCACTTTGCTGAGCGCATACACCATATAGCGACATGCGTGTAAAAAGACATCGCGTCCGTCGGGCATAGTGATGCCGTCTTCACGGGGGCGCAGACGCACACCGTCCGGACCTTTTCCGACGGTGCCGAGCGCCTCGGTATAGATTTCCACTACCTTTATGTCATTCTCACTCTGCTTCTCGGCACTCAGGAAATATGCCACGGCTCCGTCACCCCAAAGATGGCCGCTCTTGGGATCGGATTCATTGGCATAATAAGTATTCTGCTCGCTGCATATAAGAAGCGCTTTCTTGGCCTTCCCCATGGCGAAATATCCTTCCACCACCTCCATGCCGTTGATGAATGAGGAACACGCCGATGAGCAGTAGAGCGCCTTCGCGCCTGTAATGCCGTATTCCCGCTGAGCCTTATGAGCTGTAGTAGCCACGGTGTCATATACACTGTAGGAGGCGGCTACAATCAGATCCACATCCTTGATATCGTATGGAAGACGCTTTATCGCATCTGCCACGGCATCCAGTCCCATGGTGTCGGGATTCTCATCAGCCGAGGCTTTGCTGCGCGTCAGAATACCGGTACGCTGCTCAATCCAGTCGGAGGTCAGACCATTTACATCCAGGAAATGCGCGTTTTCTACTCTGCCTGCCGGCACATAATATCCAATTGAGTTTATATACATTTTATATACCTTACATTTTATCGCCTTATAATACCGTTGAGTATCGTCTTTGACAAAGTGGACGAAAGCATCTCCTGATCTATACCCTGATCTGAGAGTGAATCGCGGATATATGCCACATCCAGACCATTGAGCGCATGGATGATAATCACGGCTTGGGTGTGCAGATTGTCCACCTTGAAGTCACCGGATTTCACCCCCTCGCTGAGTATCTCTTCCAGCACAGCGACCTCCTTGCGCGACACTATCTTGCGCGCACGATCCACTTTGCGGAAGTCTCTGAAGAAACCCGCTTTCAGCGAGCCGTTGCGGGTCACTACCTCGCGCATAGTCTCAAAACGAACGCGTACGTAGTCGGCAAACTTCTCCTCCGGCGATATTGGACGCGCGAGGATCACACGCAGTTTGGTGAGAAGCTGATCTGTCTCGCTCTCCACTACTGCATTGAATATTTCGCGCTTGCTTTTGAAATAGGTGTAGATGGTGCGCCGCCCCTTTGAAGAAGCGGAGGCTATGTCATTCATCGTGGTGTTTTCCACCCCCTTACGGGCAAATAACTGACGTGCCACCTCGATAAATTTTTCACGAGTCTTGACTACCATTTCTGCACACTTTAAAAGTTATTGAGCAAAATTAAGAAAATTTCCGCAATTACACAAACAGCGGGCGCACCTGACGGCCCGGTATCCTTTCAGCGATTTTACATATTTTAACAGTCAACGAAAATTTTTTCTCAAAATATTTGGCCGGGAAGAAAAATCGCATTACCTTTGCACTCGTAATCACAACGCGGGTTGGAGCAGTGGTAGCTCGTTGGGCTCATAACCCAAAGGTCACAGGTTCGAGTCCTGTACCCGCCACTCAATTTCAAGGAGGGTGTATCAAAATTCAGATTTTGGTACACCCTCCTTAGTTTATTGGCGCTAGTTTATTGGCGCTAATAGCGCGTTCCCTAAATAAAGTGTTTGCAAGAAAACAAAATCGATCTCGCCCATACCGGAATAACGCGGAAGTTTTGTTTCAACCGATGACACCTGTGAATAACGTAGACTAAAGTATCTTCTTCATCTCAGGAGTTGGTTCGGCCTCTACTGATATCGGCTGCCTGGATACAGGATGCACAAACTCGATACGTTTCGCCATCAGGGAGATTCCACCGTTGGGATTACTGCGGCGCGCGCCATACTTCAGGTCTCCCTTGATCGGATGACCCATGGCGGACAACTGAAGACGTATCTGATGTTTGCGCCCGGTAAGCAGATTAATCTCAAGAATGCTGTACCGCTCCCCGACAGCCACAGTCTTGTAATGCAGCCTGGCCTCCTTGGATCCCGGAGTCTCCTGCGTGCATACATACGATTTATTTGTCTTCTCATGGCTGGACATAAAACAGCTGAGGGTATCCTCGCTCTTCTCCGGCACACCCTCTACCATCGCCCAATATGTCTTGTGTATATCACCCTTGCGCAGCATATCATTCAGGCGCGAAAGAGCCTTGGAAGTACGCGCAAACACTACAAGCCCCTCCACCGGACGATCAATGCGATGCACCACACCGCAGAATACATTGCCGGGCTTGCAATATTTCTCCTTTAAATACTCCTTCACCAGTTCGCTGAGAGGCTTATCGCCGGTCTTGTCGCCCTGGACTATCTCACCCACCTCCTTATATACTATGATAAGGTGGTTGTCTTCATACATTACCTTCATTGCACTTCATAAGAGTTGTCGGACCAAAAGCGGCCGGACAGATTAGATATCCCTCTGCAAAATTATAAAATAAAAAGGGTCGCGCAAAATTGCGCGACCCGATTTATGACTCAACTGATAGATTAGTCGGCGAGACGGATTGTCACGGCGCGATCCAGAGGAGCAGCCTTGATGCCGAGGTCTGTCAGGTTATTGTCGTTGGTCTTTACAATGAGCTGATCAGCGTTGACACCACACTTTACGAGGTAGTTCTTCACGCCGTCAACACGCTGCTGACGCAGACGGGCATTGATTTCGTCAGTGCCGGTGTAGTTGTCAGCATAACCTGTGATGACATATTTCTGCTCGGGCTTCTCGTTCATTACAGCAGCCACACCTTTCAGGATAGTCTTCTCACGGCCGGAGAGAGCATACTGATTGATGGGATAGTATACGGTAGCGAGACCTTCGCAGTCAGCCTCCTTCACCTGAGCGGGACGACGCAGAGCGGCGTCAAGCTGAGACTGAAGGTTATTGATCTTGTTCTCAGCAGCGTTCAGCTTGGCTACAAGAGCGTCACCCTCGGCGTCTGTATACTTCCAAGTGGGGCATACAGCGGTAACGGGGCAATTCCATGTGGACTTGCCGAAGTTGAAGTTGAGACCAAGAGATGCGCTTACATCGTGATGAGCATCGGGCTGGATGTCGAAGATTTCATACTGTACGTCAACGAAGATGTCTACTACGGAGCTCAGACGGAAATTGTTCTGAAGACCGAGATTTACAAACATCCAAGTGTTGTGTGAACGATGCCAGCCGAGAGTTTTCTCTGTGTGGCCGTAGTTGCGACCCCATGTCCAGTAAGCACCGGCACCTCCGTGAAGCACTGCGTTGTACACACGGTTGGGCTTGTAACCGCACCACCAGTTGGTAAGATTGATCATTACGTCGAATTCCGGGCCAAGACCCATGAATTTTTCCTCGTAAATAGCCTTGCCGTCTCTACCTACCTGCATACCTGCGGGGTTGCCGTCGATATATTTGCGATAGATGTTGTTGGCCTCTGTCACGCCACGGGGCATTACCCAGTTAGCACCGAAGCGGAAACCGAAGATGGGGTTGATCCACTTACCTACATACAGACCGGCATTGGCACCGAAACGATTCTTGAGCTTAGCGTCAACGTCGTGTTGGCTGAACATGATGTTGGTACCACCCTGAACTGTCAGGAACCAGTTGTCCTTGTTCTTGTTGAGAAGAAGACCCTGTGAGCAGTCGGGCTCATAGGTGACTTCCTGCGCTACTGCGGAAGCTCCACCAAGTGTCAGAGCTGCAAGAGCGAGTAATACACTTTTTTTCATAGAACAACAATATTTAAATATTAGTAATTAGAATTTTTACACTTTAGGCCACAAAGATAGTGGATTTTCACTTAATAAACACGAAATTCTTAAAAAATGTTGTGATTTTTTAAGAATTTATCCTACCAAGCGCCGACAAATCAGGATTGCACGAAGTTTTTCACCTGCGAATACACATTTTCAGGAGTGAAGCCGAATTTCTCTTCAAGCACTTTTGCCGGCGCGGAAGCACCGAAACGGTCAAGGCCGAAGAGGCGGTATTCGCCATCCATAAGCGGCAGAAGCGACGAGGTCAGTCCGCCGGAAAGTCCGAAACGACGCACTCCCTTGGGCAATACGCTCTCGCGATACGCTGCATCCTGATCCAGGAACAGACCGACTGAGGGCACAGACACCACTTTGGCCTCTACACCGTCACGCTCCTTGAGCAACTTGGCAGCATCTACCAGCAGACCGACATCCGAACCGTTGGCCACCAGCACTACATCGGGCTGCCTGTCGTCGCTGCCGAAGACCGTGTAGCCGCCACGCTTAATACCTTTGGCACGCTCTCTGCGGTCGTCGCCGGGAAGGTCGGGCACGTCCTGACGCGAAAAGATCAGTACTGAGGGACGGTCATTGGTGGCGAGCGCAAGTCTGTAAGCCTCGACCGTCTCTGCGGAATCGGCGGGACGCAGCACAAGCACACTGCGCTTGCCGCTGAGATTGTGCAGCTCCTCCATCAGGCGCAACTGCGCCTCCTGCTCTATCGGCTCATGTGTAGGCCCGTCCTCTCCCACACGGAATGAGTCGTGGCTGTATATGAATTTTACAGGGAGCTCCATAAGAGCTGACATACGCAGCGCCGGCTTGATATAGTCGGAGAATACGAAGAAAGTGGCGCAGGCGCCTATCAGACCGCCATGAAGCGCTATGCCGTTGATGATGCAGGCCATCGTCAGTTCGGCGACACCTGACTGCAGGAATGCGCCTCCGAAATCGCCGGCCACGAATGCACGTGTCTTCTTCAGGAAACCGTCGGTCTTGTCGCTATTGGCCAGATCGGCACTGGACACAATCATATTGCCCACATGCTCGGCGAGATATCCGAGCACTGCCGCGGAAGCATTGCGCGTCGCCATGCCGGGCTTAAGAGGTATGGAATCGAAGTCGAGCTCCGGCATACGGCCGCCGAGCCAGTCGCCAAGTCTCTTTGCCTCCTCGGGATTTGCCTCGCGCCAGGCGTCAAAACGTTTGCGCCATTCGTCGGAATATTCCGACAATTCCTCACGGCGTCTGTCATAGAGCGCCTTGACGTCATCGAAGATCACCCAGGGATTTTCGGGGTCGCCGCCAAGTCCTCTGACTGTAGCGGCTATATCCGCACCGGCTTTCGACAGCGGCTGGCCGTGAGTGGAGACAAAACCCTCAAGACTGCTGCCGTCGGCGGCCACAGCCTTGCGCGCCATCACTGTATGTCCGATGATGAGCGTGGGACGCTCCTGCTCCTGCTCGGCCACAGTAAGAGCGGCATCAATGGCAGCCGGATCACAGCCGTCCACTTCAAGGACATTCCATCCCCATGCACGATATTTTGCCGCAGTGTCCTCGGATGTCACGGCATCCACTTTAGTGGAGAGCTGCACATCGTTGGCGTCATAATACATAATCAGATTATGAAGGCCGAGACAGCCGGCTATACGTCCGGCGCCCTGCGAGATCTCCTCCTGTATGCCGCCGTCAGAGATGAAAGCATAAGTCTTGTGAGCCACAATATCGCCGAAACGCGCCACAAGGAATCGCTCGGCAATGGCACATCCCACGGCCATCACATGACCCTGACCCAGCGGTCCGCTCGAATTCTCTACACCGCGCTCCGGATCGAGCTCCGGATGACCGGGAGTGACACTGCCCCACTGGCGAAACTGCTGAAGCTCCTCCATCGTATAGCGTCCGCAGAGCGCCAGCACACTGTAAAGCATGGGCGACATGTGGCCCGGGTCAAGGAAAAATCGGTCACGGGCCATCCACAGGGGATCAGCCGGGTCATACTTAAGATGACGCGAGTACAACACATTGGCGAAGTCCGCGCCACCCATGGCGCCTCCCGGGTGGCCGGATTTGGCTTTCTCTACCATCTCTGTGATCAGAATGCGCATATTATCGGCCGCGCGATTCAGCAGAGTAATCTCGGATCTCTTCATGGGTATGGTAATAAAGATTTAAGAGTATTAATATACAGCTGCATCGCCACGCCGACGGCGAAGCGATGCAGTATGAGATTCACACAAGTTCTTCCGTCAGTCTATCCTCATCACTGACGGGGATATCCGTATTGACATTTTTGCAACCTATCACTGCATAATAGAGCAGATAGAGAAGCATGGCCGCCACCAGCCAATAGGAGCTGGCATAGCTGACGCTGCGGGCGATGGCATTCTGGATTAGCGGCATCACACCGCCGCCTACCACCATCATCATAAATATGCCCGAGGCCTTGGCAGTATATTTGCCCAGTCCCTCGACTGCCAGATTGAAAATGCCGCCCCACATTATAGAGGTGCAGAGGCCACAGAGCACAAGCATCATAGCTGAGACAGGCACCTGAGCCATGTCAAAACCCTCGGTGACTGAATATGCCGGCAGCGACACACGGATGCTCACAGGCAGGAAGATGGCGAGAAGCACCAGCATTATTCCCACTGCGGAAGTCACCATAAGCTGCACGCGGCTTGACACCTTGCCGGATATCACCGACGACAGCAGACGACCCACAAGCATCAGCAGCCAGTATATAGCGGCTACAGCGCCTGCCACCGCGGTGGCATTTTCAGTTATTCCGCTGACCTCGGAGTCCGACAGCCAAAAGATAAGCACACCCGGGATACCGACTTCGACACCTACATACAGGAAGATACCTATCACACCGAGCACTGTATGGCGGAAGCTCCAGGGGGAGTACTTGTCGGGGGCTGACTTCTTTACCGCACCTTTATGCAGATGAGGCTCCGGGATCTTCACCACTGAGATGATGATGAATGCCAATATGAAGACGCCCGTGGCTATCCAGAGCAATGGAGCGACATCGCTCATTGAGGTCTTGGGAGTCACCATGCCTATAAGCATACCCACAAACAGAGGCGTCAGC
Source organism: uncultured Sangeribacter sp. (assembly GCA_964431295.1). Taxonomy (GTDB): domain Bacteria; phylum Bacteroidota; class Bacteroidia; order Bacteroidales; family Muribaculaceae; genus Lepagella. Next base: position 9,883 of record CAYSJG010000011.1, read on the forward strand.
GTACCGCTCAGAGAATTGAGCGAGGCTCCGAGCTGAATCAGCTGGTTCCCCTTATTGCCGCCTCCTCCGAGATCGTTGAGCATCGGATTGACTACTGTATTGAGCATACATACGCAGAAACCGGATATGAAGGCTCCAAGCAGATATACTATAAAATTGAGCATCACCGACTGTCCGTCGATGCTGAATACAGGTATCGCTTCGCCGAAAAGGCTGGACAGATACTGCACGAAGATACCTACTGCGCCTATGGCGATTGCCCACAGCGCCGTCTTCTTATAACCTAATTTTGTAAGCAGACTTCCGGCGGGAATACCCATGATGAGATAGGCGAAGAAATTCATAAAATTACCTACCATACCGGCCCAGCTGTAATTATTCTGCCAGATAGTGCCGAAAGGTGCGGCAAGATTGGTGACAAAAGATATCATGGCAAAGAGGAACATCATGGCCACTATCGCCACTGCTCTACCTCCTCCTTGCGTCCCGGGGTCAGTCGTTACTTTGTTCATTCTGATTCTGCAATTGTTATATTTGTTTTCTAAATATGCATTACGTATTTCCGGCCACTATCAATATTGCTGTCAATATTGCCGCGGACCGAAAATATAAGTGCCTACACGCACCATATTGGAGCCGCATTCCACCGCCACTGGCCAGTCGCCGCTCATACCCATGCTCAGTGTGTCAAAACCACGCAGACCGAGATCAGCGTCATTGCGGATACGGTCGTAGACTGCGGCTATCCGCCTGAAGTCATCTTCGACCACCTTGGAGTCATCGGTATTCGTAGCCATCCCCATAAGACCGCAGATATGAGTCGCCTTGAGGGTCTCGAAACGGCGAGACATGAAATAGTCGAGCATCTCCTCCTCGCTGAATCCGAATTTTGTCTCCTCGCGGGCCACGTGCAATTGAAGCAGCACATTAGTGACCACTCCGGCACGTTCTGACTCGGCATCTATCAGCTCGAGAAGCCGCTCGGTGTCCACACTCTCTATCATAGCGACATGACCTATCACCTTGCGGACCTTGTTGGTCTGAAGATGGCCTATCAGATGCCAGGATATGTCGGCCGGGAGCAGCGGCTCCTTGGCCAGCAACTCCTGCACGCGGCTTTCGCCAAAAAGTCGTTGACCCGCATCATAAGCTTCACGCACCGCTTCCGCGGGATGAAACTTGGACACCGCTACAAGACGGACACCCGAAGGGATGTTCGCACGCAATGTAGATATACGATCTGCTATGGTTGGCATGACTTACACTCTGTTTTTTGACTCCTATATTAAGATATTAAGACCCGTCACTGAGACTCGCTCTTAAGACTCGCTCGCGGCGGAGGGAGATTTTGCGGACAGGTCCACCGGATAGACATCCATAAGAGGAGTCTCCGCTATCGACACTATCTCATAGTCGCCGAGCGTATCCTTCATCGCATCCAGAAAGTTGGCAAGAGCTGTCTGGAAATCTATGGCCTGCGTAAGAGCGTATACCGCCGATTTCTTCTCATTGCCGCTCTTTTCGTCAAGCGTCAGGATATTATATTTTACCATATAGTACTTGTCGCCCCGCTCATCAAAATAAATGTCGGTGATACGGGTTTTCTTCACCGCGCTCACGGTGAAGTCACCGGAGATGTACGGCTTCATCTTCTCGATTATACGGGCTTCCGCCTCAGTGAAGCTCAAAGCGTCCACGAGATAAGGCTCATTTACCTTTTTCACCGCTCCGTTTTCCTGCATTTTATCGAAGCGGACTTTACATTCAAACCAAAGTGCCATTTAATTTAATCTGATTTCTTGACAAAGATAAACAATTTTTTTATATTTGCCAATGCAAAAATAAAAAGGCTTGCGAATATGTCTAAATTCCTTAGAGATGCATACGAAATGTACCGTGACGGATTTCGATCGATGACCATAGGCCGCTACCTTTGGGCCATTGTCATCGTCAAGCTGCTGGTAATGTTTCTTGTGCTCAAACTTTTCTTCTTCCCGGACATTCTCCGGACACGCTATGACGATGACGCATCGCGGGCTGAAGCTGTCAGAGACGCTCTCGCTCCGGCACGTAAATCCGCTGTCGCGGTCATCATACAAATACCGGCGTCCACGACAATATCCGCTACAATATCCGGCGACGACAGACCATAATTCCACATACGACTAATTAACACTAATCCCCGCAATATGGAAAACCTTATTACTACCGTAGACTGGTCAAGATGGCAATTCGCCATGACAGCCATTTATCACTGGCTGTTTGTACCGCTGACACTCGGACTCTCCGTCATCGTGGCCGTCATGGAAAGCATTGCCTTAAAGAAAAAATCAGAGCAATGGTACAGCACCACAAAATTCTGGATGACGCTTCTGGCCATCAACTTCGCCATCGGCGTAGCCACCGGCATCATTCTTGAGTTTGAGTTCGGCACCAACTGGAGCAACTACTCCTGGTTTGTAGGAGATATTTTCGGAGCGCCGCTGGCCATCGAGGGTATACTCGCATTCTTTCTGGAGGCCACATTCGGCGCTGTCATGTTTTTCGGCTGGGGCAAGGTATCTCCCCGCTTCCACCTTCTCTCCACATGGCTCACGACTATCGGAGCCTCTATATCCGCTCTCTGGATATTAGTTGCCAACGCTTGGATGCAATATCCTGTAGGCATGGAATTTGATCCTGCTCAGATGCGCAATGTCATGGACAACTTCTGGGCACTCTTCTCAGGTGTGGCCATCAATAAATTCTTCCATTCCGTCCTCAGCGGATGGGCTCTTGCCGGCATGTTTGTCATCGCAGTGAGCTGCTATTTCCTATACCGCGGCTCCAATCGCGCCTTCGCTGTACGCTCCATCAAGTGCGGAGCCTGGATCGGACTTATCGGCCTCATTCTTACTATATATACCGGCGACGGCTCGGCAGTAGAGGTATCACGCACGCAGCCGATGAAGCTCGCCGCGATGGAAGGCCTCTATAAAGGACATCAGCCTCAGAGCCTTGTTGCCGTAGGCATCGTCAACCCAGACAAGCGTTGGGACAACGATGAGGATGAATATCTGTTTGACATCTCTCTCCCCTACGGCCTCTCCATTCTCTCCCGCCACAGCCTCAACGCTTTTGTACCCGGCATCCGTGACATCATCGAGGGTGTGGACATCAATGAGCAGGGCGACACCATCCATACCGTCAGCTATGCCGAACGCATAGAAAGGGGACGTGCTGCCCAGAGTGCGCTCAACGACTATGGACTGGCGCTTGAAAAAGGCGACACCGCTGCCATGAGCGCCGCCCGCGCCGCCATGGAGGCCGACTATCCCTACTTCGGCTACGGATACTTCAAGACAGTCGACGAGGCCATTCCCCCTGTGCCTCTCACATTCTATTCATTCCGCGTGATGGTAATACTCGGCAGCTTCTTCCTGCTCTTCTACATCGTGGTGCTTGTATGGATATACCGACGTGAGAAATCATTCACCAAAGCGCGCTGGATGCACATCGCGGCACTCCTGTGTCTGCCACTCATATACCTCTGCTCTGAAGCCGGATGGATTGTGGCAGAGGTGGGACGACAGCCCTGGACAGTCCAGGATCTGCTCCCTGTCGGAGCAGCCATTTCCGACATCCCCGCCTCATCGGTCATCGTCACATTCTGGATGTTTGCCATAATATTCACCCTACTGCTTGTCGCAGAGGTCGGCATAATGATCCATTGGATCAAAAAGGGCACCAGACAGCAGCTCCTTTAGGCTCCGTCAATCAGACACTGTCACTTAGCCCCTGTCACTAAAATATAACCAAGATACAAGAAGACAAGTCAGACAAGAGTCTCCACATGCCGACTCTCTCTGATTAAATCACAAAATATTCAAGTCATGACACTCTTACAGACCGACCATACATTGATGATGCTTCAGGACTACTGGTGGATACTCATCTCCCTCCTTGGAGCGATACTCGTATTCCTCCTCTTCGTGCTGGGAGGACAGTCGATGCTGCTCAACACCTCGGACCGGCGCGCCACCAATATCATCATTGGAGCGATGGGACGCAAATGGGAGCTTACATTCACCACGCTGGTGACATTCGGAGGCGCCGCATTCGCCTCCTTCCCGCTATTCTACTCCACGAGCTTCGGCGGAGCTTTCTGGCTCTGGATGCTCATTCTGCTCAGCTTCGTACTCCAGGCCGTCAGCTATGAATACCGCAACAAGCCGGGCAATCTCTTCGGCACGAAAGGATATGACATCTTTCTCTTCATCAACGGATGTATAGGATGCATACTTCTCGGAGTGGCTGTCGCCATGTTCTTCTTCGGAGGTGAATTTACCGTCGACCGTATGAACCTCATCCAGCATCACGCGCCGATCATCTCGACATGGGCGCCGAGCCACGGATTTGAAGCCATCTTCAACTGGCGCAACCTCCTCCTCGGAGTGGCGGTCCTTTTCCTCGCCCGCACGCTCGCATGCCTTTATATCATCAACTGCAGCACACTCTCCGAAGAGCTGCTGAAGAACTTCAAACACCGGCTTCTCGCCAACGCCGCCATCTTCCTGATATTCTTCCTGACCTTTATCGGCGTGCTACTCACAGCCACCGGATACACGGCTGTCAGCAACGGCATAGTCACCGATGTAGAGCTCACACCTTACAAATATTGGCACAACCTTATCGGATCTCCGGCCATCTGGCCCGCGTTTCTGCTCGGAGTAATTCTGGTATTATACGGCATTATACGCACTCTTGCAGCCGCACATTACACCTCCGGAATATGGGCCGCCGGCCTCGGCACAGTGCTTGTAGTGATGGCTCTCTTCTGGATGGCAGGATTTCAGGACACTCCTTTCCTCCCCTCGACTCTTGACCCGCAAAGCTCGCTCACCATACGCAACAGCAGCAGTTCCGCATTCACTCTCCGTGTGATGAGTTATGTCTCCATACTCGTACCCTTTGTGGTCGCATACATCTGGTACGTATGGCGCAAGATTGACAAAAACAAGATCACAATCACTCAGCAACAGGCAGAAGAAATTTAACATATAATGTCAAAACATCCATGTCTACAGCTCTTCTCCTCATTCTTTAAAATAGGCGCATTCACCTTCGGCGGCGGCTGGGCCATGATATCCATCATCGAACGCGAGATCGTGGACCGCCACCACTGGATAGAGCGCCAGGATTTTCTTGACCTGCTCGCAGTGTCGCAGTCACTTCCGGGCATTCTCGCCGTCAACATCGCCACCTCCATGGGTGATAAAATCCGCGGATTCAAAGGCTCCGTGGCGGCATCGGTGGGATGTATCCTCCCCTCTTTTCTCATCATCCTCTTCATCGCCATATTCCTAACCCCCGACATGATTAAAAACAATCATGTCATCTCCTCCATATTCATGGGGATAAGACCTGCAGTGGTTGCGCTTATCATCGCGCCGGTCATCACATCGGCCAAGGCCGCCAGACTTACACTCAAGACTGCCATCATCCCCTTTGTCGTGGCACTGATGATCTCGCTCGACCTCGGATTTGCCTCCAATCCTATACTCTACATTATCCTCGGAGGCCTCGGTGGATGGCTTCTCTGGCGCATCTCGCGACATAATATCGCCAAAATCAACAAGAAATAGGAGGTAATGACATGAATATATATTGGCAACTTATCTGGGCATACATCAAGATAGGTATCTTCGGATTCGGAGGCGGCTACGCCATGCTTTCACTTGTGGAACACGCTGTGGTCGGACCGGGCTGGATTTCAGAGACCATGTTTACCGACATTGTGGCCATCTCACAGATGACTCCCGGACCTATAGGCATCAACTCCGCCACCTATATCGGATTTGTGGCTCCCGGGGTGAGCAACCCGGCTTTAGCCACACCATTATGGGGCATCATCGGCTCTCTCTGCGCCACACTCGCCGTGACGCTGCCAAGCTTCTTCCTCGTGATATACGCCTCCCACTTCATCAGGCGTCACCAGGAGAGCGGCGCTGTCAAGGCTGTATTCGCCGGGTTGCGACCTGTGGTCATCGGACTCATAGCATCCGCCGCCATCCTGCTGATGAACGCTGCCAACTTCAATCCCAACAATATATCCTGGCAGCTATGGACCAACATCGGTATCTGCGCCGCGGCCTTCTGCCTTGTATATTTCAAATTCCCTATCGGCAAACAGAAGAAAAACATCCATCCGATTCTGGTGATCATACTTGCCGGCATCGCAGGATATCTCATTTACGGACTATAAAATGACTGACCAACAAAAATATCAGCAGACGCTTGACTGGCTCTTCTCGCAGCTGCCCATGTTTCAGCGCATAGGAGCAGCTGCCTACAAACCGGGACTCGACACCTCCATAGCGCTTGACAATCACTTCGGCAATCCTCACCGCAAGTATGCGACCATACATGTGGGAGGCACCAATGGTAAAGGCTCTACCTCTCACATGCTCGCCGGGATGCTTCAACAGGCCGGATACCGCACGGGACTCTACACCTCGCCACATCTCGTGGACTTCCGCGAGCGCATACGCATAGACGGAGAGATGATACCCAAAGAGGAGGTATGCAGATTTGTCGATGCCTGGCGGGCCACAGACTATGACGGTCAGCCATCATTCTTCGAGCTTACCATGGCTATGGCTTTCAAATGGTTTGCGGACTGCAATGTAGATGTCGCCATCATTGAAGTAGGGATGGGAGGACGCCTTGACTCCACCAACATCATCACACCTGCACTCTCTGTCATCACCAATATTTCCTATGACCACATGCAATTTCTTGGCGACACTCTCGAGAAGATTGCCGCAGAGAAGGCCGGCATCATGAAGCGGGATGTCCCGATAGTGATCGGAGAGGCAGAAGGAGGTGTCAGAAAAGTCTTCGAGGAGCACGCGGCTGAAGTCGGCGCGCCCATGATATCAGCCGAGGATGAAGCACTGCTCCAAGACTACCGCCCAGATCCGCAGGGAGGATGGCTCTGCGGTTCGCCGATCGTGGAGGGGGAATTTTACGCCCAGCTCGCCGGCGATTATCAGGTCAAAAACATCAATACTGTCCTGTCGGCTGTAAAGGAATTGCGGTCGCTCGGATTCAGACTGCCGGATGAAGCTGTCAAGGCAGGCTTCGCTCATGTAAGCGAACTGACGGGTCTCGCGGGCCGCTGGATGACCATAGATACAGCTCCTACCGTAGTCTGCGACACCGGCCACAATATCGGAGGCCTCTCATACACTATGCCGCAGCTTCAGAAGCTGGCGGCAGGCCACGGAGGCAAGACACGTCTTGTAATAGGATTTGTCTCCGACAAGGATGTACAGGCCATCATGCATCTGCTCCCGCGCGATGCCGTCTATTACGCCACACGCGCATCAGTGCCCCGAGCCATGCCGGCCGAAACACTCCATGATATGCTGCTCGCCGAGGGGCTCGACTCACATCTCGTCCCCGAGGGCGTCGCAGAAGCATACCGTCTGGCGCGACGGCAATCCTCGCCTGACGACATTATATATGTCGGAGGCAGCACATTCATAGTGGCCGACCTGCTTGCTGCTATCAAGAAATAAGACCACGTAAGCAAACCCTGCAAACTACAATAGATATACAGCCATACCTGCACGGTCATATACATACGGCAATCCCTTATACGGCAATCCCCGCGAATCATCAGATATTCGCGGGGATTGCATTTCGGGATAGCGTGGTCGCTTTACTGCTATATCTCGCTATTGCTCGTCTCGTTTCTGCTTATCATCTTTGTCGCGACGGGATCGTGTGCGGTTTTTTGACTGACTGCTACTGATATCGCTCTCCTCCTTGAGGTCTATCTCCTTCTTAAAGGAGTCGATCACTTTATATTCAAGGTAAGCGAGTGACTCATCCGGCAGCAATTTCATGCCGCGTCCGTACTTGCGACGCCATTTGCCATAGATGGAAAACATTCCTTTCTTTATGTACGCTTCCACATAGGGGTGTACATACATTGTAAACTTGTTTACCTTCAGAGAATTGACCAGATAATCAAGTTTCTCCTCCAGTTTGTCGGTAAAGAGGAGCGAAGGTTGCACTTCTCCCTTGCCGAAACATGAGGGACACGTCTCAGCCGTAGTGATGTCAAGGGCGGGTCTTACACGCTGACGTGTGATCTGCATCAGACCGAACTTACTAAGAGGCAGAATATTGTGGCGCGCTCTGTCATTGGCCATGACTTCACGCATGTGCTCGTAGAGCGCCTGCCGATGTTCCGGCTTATTCATGTCGATGAAGTCAATGACGATGATGCCGCCCATATCGCGGAGTCTGAGCTGGCGTGCTATCTCATCGGCAGCGCGGAGATTGACATCAAGGGCATTCGACTCCTGATCGCTACCGGCCTTGCTGCGGTTGCCTGAATTGACATCCACCACATGGAGGGCCTCCGTATGTTCGATGATAATGTACGCTCCGGACTTGAAAGATACAGTCTTGCCGAAACTGCTCTTTATCTGTCGGGTGATGTTGTAATGGTCAAAGATGGGAATATCCTTGCTGTAGAGCTTCACTATGTCCTTGGCCTCGGGCGAGATGAGGCTCACATAGTTCTGTATCTGCGAGAATGTCTCCGCATGGTTGACAAAAATATTCTCGAAGGTAGGACTGAAGATGTCGCGTATCAGACTTACCGCACGGCTGTCCTCCTCGAAGATGAGCGAGGGAGGTGTGCTTCGTTGCATCTTGGCGATTGACTCTTCCCAGAGACGTGTAAGAGTGCGCATCTCATTGTGCAGCTCGGCTACCCTTTTGTTTTCTGCGCTTGTGCGCACGATTACACCAAAACCTTTAGGCTTGATACTGCTTATGAGCTGGCGCAGGCGTATCTTCTCTTCAGTGGACTTGATCTTCTGCGACACTGAGATTTTATCGCCAAAAGGGATCAGCACCATGAAGCGCCCCGTAAAGGACAGCTCCGTGGTGAGCCTCGGGCCTTTGGAAGAGATCGGCTCCTTGGCTATCTGCACAAGGAGTTCCATACCGGGCTGAAGCACTTCGGCTATGCTGCCGTTTTTCGCAATGTCCGTTTCCCTCTTGAATTTGGAGATGTTGGGCACACGCTTCTTATCTGCGAGCGCCTCCTTGATAAATCCGGCATAAGTGCTGAATTGCGGACCGAGATCGAGATAATGCAGAAAAGCGTCTTTCTCATAGCCGACATCCACAAACGCGGCGTTCAGGCCGGGCATGATTTTCTTGACCTTGGCGAGATAGAAATCACCTACGGCGTAAGCCTGATTGCGATTCTCTTTCTGCAAGGACACAAGGCGCCCGTCCTCTAGCAATGCTGTGGATATCTCCTTTTCGTCTACGTCTTCTACTAATTCGCTTTTCATCATTATTGCTGAATGACCATACGGCGTCCGCAAAGCTTCGACAGCCGGCAGGCCGGTGGTAAAAAAAGGTGAGAAGAACACAGCACCG
>CAYSJG010000012.1:0-18615 GCA_964431295.1 uncultured Sangeribacter sp.
GTCCACGCCGAAGTTTTTGGTGGAGAGGTTGGTGTAATGTCTCACCACTTCGAGTTCGCTGACCTCGGGGAGCTCGGGCTCCCCGGAGCGCATAAGATCCGCAGGCAGATGAGAGAAGGCGTCGTTGCCGAAAGTGTCGGCGGGGAGCTCGTAGCCTTTGCGGCCCGGGCGCGAGAGTTCGAATATCAGTTTGTCGTAATATTTCATGTCTGTATCCTCCTCTATTATTCTGTCATAAGTGTGACGAGGTTGTCAATCTCTTCGCGAGTGCGCTGTTCGGTGACTGCGAAGCTCACGAGGCCGTTGCCGAGGATGATGCCTCCCTGTATGCCGTGCTCGAGGAGCTTGGCGTTGACCTTCTCCATGTCGAGGTCAGTGCGGAGGGTGAATTCCTTGAGGAAAGGCTTGTCGAAGGCTTCGGAGAATTTGCCTGAGGCCAGAAGCTTGTCATGCAGATAGTGTGCTCCATCGCAGCTGAGGCGGTTGACCTCTTTCATCCCCTGCTTGCCCATGAGGGCGAGATAGATTGTGGCGTAGAGAGCCATGAGGCTCTGGTTGGAGCAGATGTTGGAGGTAGCCTTTTCGCGGCGGATATGCTGCTCGCGAGCCTGGAGAGTGAGTACGTAGGCGCGCTTGCCGTCGGCGTCGGTGGTGGCTCCCACCACGCGTCCGGGCATCTTGCGGAGCATATTGTTGGCACAGGAGATGTATCCGAGATAGGGTCCGCCGAAGTTGAGCGGCATGCCGAGGGTCTGTCCGTCGCCGCAGGCCACGTCCGCACCCCACTCCGCGGGTGTGCGGAGCACAGCGAGAGCCGACGGGTCGGCGTTGATGGTAAGGTAAGCCTTGGCGGCGTGTACCTTGTCAGCCAGTCCGGTGAAGTCCTCTATGATGCCGTATTTGTTGGGCGTGGGGACGATGACACCGGCCACATCCCCGGCCTCGAGTTCGCGGCAGATGGCCTCAATGTCGGTCACGCCCTCCTTTTCGGGCACCACGGTGATGTCTACGCCGTGGAATTTGGCGTAAGTCTTCACCACACGGATTACGTTTTCGCGAAGTGTGTCCGAGATGAGCACGCGGTTTTTCTTCTTGGCCGATGCGACCATCATAAACATACATTCAGCCGTTGCGGTGGCTCCGTCGTACATGGATGCGTTGGTGGCTTCCATGCCTGTAAGTTCGGATATCATGGACTGATATTCGAAGATATACTGGAGGGTGCCCTGCGAGATCTCCGGCTGATAGGGTGTATATGCGGTATAAAACTCGCTGCGAGCGAGGAGATGATTGACCGTGGAGGGTGAATAGTGGTCGTAAGCGCCTCCGCCGGCAAATACAGTCAGGCGGCGGTTTTTGCTTGCGAGCTTCTCGAAATGCTTGCGCAGCTCAATCTCCGACATGGCCGAGGGAAGGTCATATTCCTGACGGAAGATCACCTCGTCGGGCACGTCAGCGTAGAGCGCGTCGATGGAGTCAGCCCCAATACGGCGGAGCATCTCTTGGATCTCCTCCTCCGTATGGGGCATAAACTTATTACTCATGATGCTGAAATCAGTAGAGTGAGGTCAGTGATTCTTATTCTTCGCAGACTTTTGCGTAAGCGGCGGCGTCGAGGAGGTTGTCGAGCTCCGAGGGGTCGCTGAGCTTCACCTTCATGATCCAGTTGCCGAAGGCGTCCTCGTTGACGAGCTCGGGGTTGTCTTCCAGAGCCTCGTTGATCTCCACCACCTCGCCGCTCACGGGTGAGATGAGGTCGCTGGCGGCCTTTACTGACTCTACAGCGCCGAAGTCTTCGCCGGCGGTGACTTCATCGCCCACTTCGGGCATGTCTACGTATACGATATTGCCGAGTGCATGCTGTGCATAGTCGGTGATACCTACAGTTGCGATTTCGCCTTCGACGCTTACCCACTCGTGGGAGTCGGCATAGCGGAGATTTTCTATAATCTTGCTCATGATATTTATTTGTTTTATCTGTTGTTATTATTATTATTTTTGCTTTTGATGAATCGAGAGCTCTCGCTCTCGGCGGCTTTTGATCGAGAGCTCTCGCTCTCGGCGCCGAAAGCTTCGCGCTCTATCAAGCCTCTCAGCTTCTGCTCTATCGGGCCTCTGCTCTATTGAGCTTCGCGCTCTGCTTTGGCTTTTGGCTATTTTTTGTAGCTTTTGTCGTAGAAGCGCTTCTTTACTACTTTGCCGGGGAAGGTCTTTTTGCGGATCTGGACCTCGAGCTCGGTGCCGAGTTTGTCGTAGGGCTTGTTGACCATGGCCATGGCTACGCTCTTGCCGGTGGAGATGGATTTGTATCCGGTGGTGATTTCACCTACCTGCTCGCCGTTGGCAAGTACGGGATATCCGTGGCGTGGTACGGCCGAGCCTTCAAGCTCAATACCAACGATGCGGCGCTTCACGCCTTCAGCCTTCTGCTTTGCGAGAGCCTCCTTGCCGATAAATTCGGGTTTGTCAAGCTTGACAAACATGCTGAGGCTGGCCTCTATGGGGGTGATGTCGGCGGAGAGTTCGTCGCCGTAGAGGGGCAGACCGACTTCGAAGCGGAGAGTGTCGCGGCATCCGAGTCCGCAGGGCTGTACGCCGGCTTCCATCAGTTTGTCCCACACCTTCTGTGTAAACTTGTGTGAGCCGTAGATTTCAAAACCGTCCTCGCCGGTGTATCCGGTGCGTGAGATGATGATGGTCTCGCCGTCGGTGTCGAATGTGGTGAAGTTGTAGAAGGGAAGCTCGCGGCAGTCGAATCCGAGTACCTTGAGGAGTGTCTCCTCTGCCTCGGGACCCTGGAGAGCGACCTCTCCGTAATAGCCGGACTCATCGGTGACGGTGCAGTCGAAGCCTTCAGCGTTCTGCTTGATCCATGCTACATCCTTGTCGATGTTGGCGGCGTTGATTACGAGGAAGTACTCCTCGTCGTTGACCTTATATACGAGGAGGTCATCGACGGTGCCTCCGTTTTCATAGCACATCATGCCGTAGAATATCTGACCGTCGGGAGCGCCGGTGACGTCGTTGACGAAGATGTGGCTGACAAACTTGTATGCTTCGGGTCCTTTGACGCGGACTTCACCCATGTGTGATACATCGAAGACGCCTACATGCTGGCGGACGGCGTTGTGTTCCTGAGTGATGCTGTCATACTGTATGGGCATGTCGAAACCTCCGAAAGGAGACATAAGCGCGCCCAACTTCACATGTCGGTCGTGAAGGCAGGTCTTGATCAGATTTTCTTCCATTTTGCGATGTTAGTTTTAGGATAGATGATTTTCAACGGTTTAGATGTAAGGGACCGCTTTTGAAGTGTTCCGGTAAGATGCCGGGATGCACTTATGTGCGGTTTGTTGCGTCAAAGTTAACGATTGAGGGGCGAATTGCAAAATTTTTTCGCTAATTTCGCATCATAAATCATGAAAGAGTCTGCAAGATGCGAATATCCCGGTCACTTTCCGCCTATCTGGCGCGTCGTCTGAGCCTCTCATCCGGCGGTCGCCGTGTCTCGCCCGCTGTGGTGGTGTCCACCACGGCAGTGGCTTTGTCTGTAGCGGTGATGATTCTCGCCATATCGATTGTGGTAGGCTTCAAGCGTGAGATTACCGGTCGTGTGACAGGCTTCAATTCCGACATTACGCTGTATGCGCATGCCGTATCCGCGGATGGAGTGTCCGATCCTACGGTGACGCTCACCCCTACCCTTCAGTCCATGCTCGCTGAGCTGCCGTATGTGGAGGAGGCGTCGCTGCAGCTGAATATTCCGAGTATCCTCAAGACAAAGGATGATTTCAAGGGGGTATACCTCAAGGCATTTTCCGGTCGGGATTTAGGGCGCTTCGTTGAGACCGCTCTCGAGGAGGGGGAGACGAGCGAGGCGTGGCGTCGCGGAGGCGCCGATGCCTTATATAACGGGGTGTCGCTCGGTGACTCGGCGATATGGATCTCGCGTATGACCGCCGACAAGCTGCGTCTGAAGACCGGCGATGTGATACCGGCGTATTTCATGACAGACCGCATATTGGTAAGGAAACTTAAGATCGCCGGTATCTACAATTCCCACTTCGATGATTACGACGACAATTTCGCCTTCGCGTCGCTGTCGCTGATACAGAAGATGGCCTCGCTTTCCCCTTCGCAGGGCACGGGCATATCAGTGTCGGTGGATGACTTCGACAATGTGGAGGCTTATGCGCAGGATCTGCGTCAGCATATCTCCGCCGGTCTGGAGAACGGCATGATATACCGTCCGCTGAGGGTGGAGAGCGCGCGAGACTCGGGTGCCGGCTACTTCCATTGGCTCTCCATGCTTGATACCAATGTGTGGGTAGTGCTGACGCTGATGACAGCGGTGGCCTGCATCACTCTGATCTCCGGCATGCTGATAATCATGACCGACAAGGTGCGCTTCATCGCTCTGATGGCTGCGCTGGGTGCGAGGCGCAAACTGTTGTCGCGCGTCTTTGTGCTTCTGGCCGTGCGTGTGGCAGCTGTCGGTATGCTGCTCGGCGATGTTGTGGCTCTGGGGATAATCCTGCTGCAGGATAAATACAGATTTCTGCCGCTCGATCCTGAGTCATATTATATAGATTTCGTGCCGGTGGCATTGCCATGGGCAGCCTTTCTGCTGCTTAACATCGGCGTGATACTTGTAGTGTGGCTGATGCTGATATTGCCGTCGCGCTATGTCGGGAAGGTATCGCCCGCACGGGTGCTTACTCGGGAGTAAGGACTTTAAGGACTTTAGGGGCTTTAAGGATTAATCTTATTGGCACATTATTTGTTGTATATGGTGGATAGAATATAAATAACCCAAAATATACATAAAATATAATGGCAACAGGAAAAATCGGGGTAACTACTGAGAACATCTTCCCCGTAATCAAAAAGTTTCTTTACAGCGACAATGAAATATTCCTGCGTGAGCTTGTGAGCAACGCCATAGACGCCACCCGCAAGCTGCGCACACTTGCCTCTTTCGGCGATTACAAGGGTGAGCTCGGGACTCTTGATGTGCGTGTCAAAGTTGACAAAGAGGCCGGCACACTGACGGTGTCCGACCGCGGCATAGGCATGGACGCCGAGGACATCGAGAAATACATCAATCAGATAGCCTTCTCGGGCGCCGAGGAGTTTCTCGCAAAATATAAGGATACGGCTTCGACGATCATAGGTCATTTCGGTCTGGGCTTCTACTCAGCCTTTATGGTGTCGAGCAAGGTGGTGATCCGCTCCCTCTCTTATAAGGATGGCGCTAAGGGCGTGCAGTGGAGCTGCGACGGTTCGCCGGAATATACCATGGAGGAGTATGACAAGAGCGATCGCGGCACAGATGTGATACTATATATCGACGAGGAGTCGAAGGAGTATCTCGAGCAGGATCGGATCGACGCTCTGCTGCGCAAATATTGCCGCTTCCTCCCCGTGCCGGTGATTTCCGGCAAGATCAAGGAGTATAAGGATGGCAAATATGTGGACACCGACAAGGATAATGTGGTCAACAGCACCGAGCCCCTGTGGACTCGCAAGCCTGCGGACCTTACCGATGAGGACTATCTGACATTCTATCGCGAACTGATGCCGGGCCAGGAGGATCCGATGTTCTGGATACACCTCAACGTGGACTATCCCTTCACCTTGACAGGCATCCTCTACTTCCCGAAAATCAAAAACAACATGGAGCTGCAGAAAAACCGCATACAGCTCTATTGCAATCAGGTGTTTGTCACCGACCAGGTGGAGGGTGTGGTGCCGGAGTTCATGACCATCATGCAGGGGGTGATAGACTCTCCGGACATCCCGCTCAATGTAAGCCGAAGCTATCTTCAGGCCGACCGTCAGGTGAAGCGCATATCGAGCTACATATCCAAGAAGGTGGCCGAGCGTCTGGAGAAGCTCTTCACCGATGACCGCAAGGCCTTCGAGGCGAAGTGGGACGACATCCGTATCTTCATAGAATACGGCATGCTGACGGATGAGAAATTCTTCGAGGCCGCCAAGAAATTCTTCCTGTATAAGGATGTCAACGGCAACTACTATACAATGGAGGAATACAGCAAACTGATATCCGCCGCCCAGACCGACAAGGACGACACTCTGATCTATCTCTATACCACCGACCCGACCGCCCAGTATTCATATATCAAGGGTGCCGAGGAGAAGGGTTACAGCGTGCTTGTGCTCAAGGAGTATTACGATGAGTATCTCATCCAGTTTCTGGAGAGCAAGGATCAGAAGGTGCGCTTCGTGCGTGTGGACAGCGACAGTCCGGAGCGTCTCATCAGCCGCGACGACAGTACAAATGCGGATCTCACACCTCTGCAGAACGACATCCTCTCCGGTATCTTCTCGGCGGAGATCCCGACAGTGGAGGGCGCCACTTTCACAGTGGAGCTGCAGAATCTCGGAGAGAACGCCTCGCCGGCCACAGTGACTCAAAACGAGTATATGCGGCGTATGAAGGCGATGTATGCCTCGCAGCCGGGCGGCGGCATGTTTGGCGCCATCCCCGACAGCTATTCTCTGGTGGTCAATACGGGCAATCCTCTGGTGCGCCGCCATATGGAGGAGGCGGTGACAGCCCTGCAGGATGTTGTGACACCGCTGCGTGCCGAGATGGAGACTCTCGACAAGGAGATAGCGGCAGGCCGTAAGGAAGCCGCCGACAAGAAGGTGGATGTCCCCGCGGAGATCGCCGAGAAGGAGCGCAAGGTAGTGGATATGCGCAAGGAGAAGGCCGACAAGATGGGCGAGTATGCGCATACTCAGCCGGCGGTGCGCCAGCTTGTGGACCTCGCTCTGCTGCAGGCCAATCTGCTCAAGGGCGAGGAGCTCACGCAGTTCATCTCCCGCAGCGTAAAGATGCTCTCCTGAATGGGAATATTGAATTCTGAAGATTGAAGTTCCGGCGTCCTCGGTATTTTTTTCGCGGACGCCGGAATTTTCATTTTAAGTAACGCGCTCTAATGAACGTCTGGCGCTCTATATGATTTGGGCATGTGGAGATTTTTAGTTAACTTTGCATTGCTCTATGTGGCGGCTGATTCAGCCGCTCTGTGTCCGGCGGGTCGGCAGGCTCTCCGGATAGTCCGCAGATTGTGAGCATGTATATAATTATAAGTGACAACGATGATAAATCGAGTGCTAATACGAAGAAAGGTAGTGCAGCTGCTGTATTCGAGCCTGCTTGTTGAAAACCAGTTTACACTGGAGTCTCAGCCGGAATCTCCCACGCGTGAGAAGCGGTATGCCTACGGTCTTTATCTCGACATGCTTTATCTTATGGTGCGTGTGGCGGACTCAGTGAGTCAGCGAGGCCTCGGTCACCCCTTGGCAGACACCCGCTTCATCCGCCGTATCAAGGCCGATGACCGCATCCGCAGTCTCGGAGTGAAGTATAGGGCCGGAGGGTTTCCCTTTGAGGAGGCTTGCACTCCATTGGCCGACGCCGTCAAGGATTCGGCCATATATAAAAATTTTCTCAAGCGCGAGGATTACGGCTCGCCGGCCGCAGAGGTGGTATGGCGTGATATCTTCAATCATATTCTGATATCTTCCCCTCAGCTCGCCGCAATATATCCGTCGCTGGAGAATTATTCTATGCGCGGAGTGGACCGGATGCGCGAGATGATGGAGAAGACATTCTCCAATTTCTTTGCCGCCGGCGATCCGCTGCCGGATGCTCTCCGCAGCCTTGGCAGGAGCATGGACGATGCGCGTGAGCTCTATTTCCGTCTCCTTCGTCTTCCGGTCGACATCACCCGGGTACGCAGCGATGAGATCAGCGATGCGCGTGAGAAGTATGTCCCCACGGCCGAGGATGTCAATCCCAATCTCCGGTTTGTGGAAAACAGCTTTGTAGAGAAGCTGGACAATGACGAGCGGATCTCGGAATATTTCGAGTCCCACGGAGATGCCCGCTGGTATCCGGATGACATAATGCTTCTGCGCCGTCTGCTCAAGGCGGTGACAGCTTCCGACATCTATAAGGAATATATGGAATTTCCGGCCACGGATTTCCGCATGGACTGCACGCTGTGGCGTGATCTGTTCAAGAATGTGATACTCGACAATCCGGATCTGCTGGAGTCCCTGGAGGAGAAATCCGTGTTCTGGAACGATGATCTGGACATAATAGGAGATTTTGTCATAAAGACATTCCGCAAAATCGCCGAGGGTGAGGAAGAGCCGGTATTCGATAAGTATAAGGATGACGAGGATGCCTCTTTCGGCAAGGAACTCTTCTGCGCAGTGGTCAGCCACAAGGATGAGCTTCGCACCCTTATCGATGATGCCGTGGACAAGAATATCTGGGAGACGGAACGTCTGGCGTACATGGACACAGTAGTGATCATGGCAGCCGTGGCGGAGATGCTTTATTTCCCCAAAGTGCCTCTGACAGTCAGTCTCAACGAGTATATAGAGATAGCGAAATGCTATTCCACATCCAAGAGCGCGCAGTTTGTCAACGGTCTTCTCGGCTGCATAATCGAGCGTCTGCGCGCCGAAGGAAAATTGATAAAAAATTAACAATAAATAATTACAATGACACTAAGCAACATTCTCTCCACAATCCTGCTTGACCAGGCTCAGGCAGCAGAAGGCGGCGGTATCGGCGGTCTGCTGATGATCGTAGCCATGATAGTGATCTTCTACTTCTTCATGATCCGTCCTCAGTCCAAAAAGCAGAAGGAGATCAAGAAGGCCCGCGAAGCTATGGGCAAAGGTGACAAGGTGGTGACAGCCGGCGGTATCTATGGCAAGATACACAGCATCAACGAGGCTGACAATACCATTATGGTAGAGATAGCTCCTAATGTGGAAATCAAGGTGGGCCGCGACTCCATCTATCCCGTGGCTGCCGAGGCTCCCAAGAAGTAGGAGCAGCAACAATATAGGAAATGGCCGGAAAATCCGGAATAAGTCAGACAGTAAAACGGCTGTGGCAAAGCGGCCGTTTTCGCACTGCTCTGACTTTTTTGGTATTTGTGGTCTGTGCGGCGGTATTCTGGTTGATACTCGCTCTCAACGACAGTGTGCAGAAGAGTGTGGCCATACGCCTGCGCATAGAGAATGTGCCGGACTCCGTGACTTTCATCAATCTCCCTCCGGAGCGAATCCATGTCATGGTGCGCGACCAGGGATTGAGCCTTTTGCGCAACGGTATCCTGTCAGACGCCGAAGTGTCTCTCAATTTCAAGGATTACAGCAGCAAGGGATGGTTTCGCATCGGTGAGACCGAGATGGCGGCGGCGCTGAAGTCTGTGTTCGGCAGCTCCGCGACCCTGATGTCCTCTTCTGTGGACTCTCTCCGGTGCTTATACACCACTCTGCCGGGGAAGCGTGTGCCGATACAGGCCTCCGTGGATATTCAGGCCGCTTCCGGCAAGGTGATACGCGGTATAAAGCTTGATCCGACGCATGTCACGGTATTCAGCACCCGCGATATTCTCGACACTATCACCCGGGTGTTTACGCAGAAAGTGACCCGGCGCAACCTTGAAGAGTCCGGACGATATACCGCCGATCTGCGCGGAGTGTCGGGTGTGAGGATCATCCCCTCCAAGGTGTCGCTCGAGGTGAGTGTGGAGCCCCTCGTTCGCAAGGAGTCGGATGTCCATATCAAAGTCGAGCACACTCCGGACAATGTGGATCTTCTTCTCTTTCCGCAGAAGGTCAGTGTGATATATTATGTGCCGATGAGCAGATTTTCCGACACTCCGGATTTTGAAGTCTGGGTGGACTATCGCGAGATAGCGTCGGGCAAGAAAAGCCTGCCTGTGCATTTGGGCAAGCTTCCCGCCGATGTGTACAATGCCGATCTGAAGTATCCGGAGGTGGAATATGTGGTAGCTCATGAATGATCTCGGATATATCATCGGTATAGCAGGCGGAATAGGGAGCGGCAAGAGTGTCGTATCCAGAATGCTGCGGCTTATGGGTCATGCGGTCTACGATTGCGATGCCGAGGCCCGCAGGCTTATGGAAGGCAGTGACGCTATCCTTGATTTCATAGCCCGGGAGATATCCCCGGAAGCTGTGACGGAGGCCGGAGGCAGTCGGATGATAGACCGCGGCCGGCTGGCAGCAGTCATCTTCTCGGATGCGACGAAGCGACATAGTCTGGACGCGGTGGTGCACGCTGCAGTGAGAGAAGATGTGGCGCGTCGTGCCCGCTTGCTTCTCCCTGACGGTACTCCCCTCTTTGTAGAGTCGGCGATACTCGCTACAGGCGGCCTGGCGGCGATGTGCCGGCGGATATGGATAGTGGATACACCGGACCGTGAGATAAGGCTGGAGCGGATCATGACGCGCAGCGGATGCTCTCGTGAAGAGGCCGAGGCGCGTATGCGCTCGCAGGCTGAGGAGGCCGCTAAGCTGCAGGCTTTCCATCCGGAGACTGTCATGAATGCTCCCGATACCCCCCTGATGCCGCAGATCCGCAGACTTCTCCTGCAGACAGAAGCAGACCGGAGTCAGGCGGACAATCAATTTAGAGGTAAAAAATAAGATTTTATAACACTAAATAAAAATATTATAACAATGTTACGCAATGTATTGGCCGTAGCCGGCAAGCCCGGACTTTACAAACTGCTGACGCAGGGTCGTCAGATGCTTATCGTCGAACAGCTTGGCACAGGCAAGCGCGGCCCTCTGTCACCTCAGGAGAAGGTGATGTCACTCGGCGACATAGCCATGTATACTACTGAGGAGGACCGTCCTCTCGGTAAAATCCTCGATGCAGTATATGCCAAGATGGAGGGTAAAAAAATTGATGTGAAGGCTCTTGACGGCAACGACGGTCTCTATGCCAAATTCGAGGAGTTTGTCCCTGATTTCGACCGTGACCGCGTGCGTCCCGGCGATGTCAAGAAGCTCTTCAGCTGGTACAATATCCTCGTAGACGCCGGCTTCACAACCTTTGACGAAAAGAAGGAGGAGAAGGAGGCAGAGTAAACATCCCTCGGTAAAATATCAAATAAGGCCCTGCTCCCTAATTTTCAGGAGCAGGGCCTTATTATGTAGCTATGATCCGCTAAGGTCTTTAAGGCCATTAAGGTCTTTAAGGTCCGGTAAGGTCCTGTGGTCAGCTGCGGTGGCGCAATGCTTCGTAGAGCAGTATTCCGGCCGCTACTGACACATTTAGCGAGCCGATGTGGCCGCGTATGGGTATGGCGGCGAGTGTGTCGCAAGCGCGGAGCACCTCCGGTGAGAGGCCGGTATCTTCCGCTCCCATCACTATGGCCACAGGCACATTATAATCGATGGATGTATAATCCACGGCCCCCTTTTCGGAGGCTCCCACCACGAGATAACCGTTGGCCTTGAGAGTATTCACAGCCTCCAGCACAGTATGCTCGCGGCATACGGGCAGGTGCAGCAACGCTCCGGCTGAAGTCTTGACGGCATCTGGTGTAACACTGGCGCTGTTGCGTTCGGGGATGACGATGGCATCAGCTCCCACACATTCAGCCGTGCGCGCGATAGCGCCGAAATTGCGGGTATCTGTCACGCCGTCGAGCACTATCATCATCGGACTCTTCCCCTCCTCGTACAGCAGAGGTATGAGACTGTCGAGATGACGGTATTCTATGGGTGACAGCAGGGCGATCGCCCCCTGATGATTCTTCATCGTAATGCGGTTGAGCTTTTCCACAGGCACCCTCTGCATGACAATGCCGCGCTGATGTATCAGCGTGAGTAGCTCCTTGGCAAGCTCGCCTCCGAGGTCTTTGCGGATCAGTACTCGGTCAATATCTTTGCCGGCCTCTATAGCCTCCATTACGGCGCGTATGCCAAACACGTAGTCACTGTTGCGTATCATTGGAAGTAGGTGTACAAATTTAATCGTTATCTTTACAATTGTGGCAGAGCAGTTCACGAGCGGTATCCAGAGCGCTCCGGCTTATGGTCTTGCCGCTGATCATGGCGGCGATCTCCTCGATTCTCTCATCGCCGGTGAGCATGCGCACATGCGTGAGCGTTTTCCCTCGTGAATCCTCCTTATATACTTTGAAATGTCTTTCTCCTTTGGCCGCTACCTGAGGCAGATGGGTGATGGCCATCACCTGCGCGGTCTGCGCCATGCCGGTCATCATGCCTCCCATGCTGTCGGCCACGCTGCCGCTTACGCCGGTATCTATCTCGTCGAATATGATGGTCGGCATCTCCATGTGTGTGGCCATGATGGATTTTATGGCAAGAGTGAGGCGTGACAGCTCTCCGCCCGAGGCAGTGTCGGCCATGGGTCGCAGATTGGGCTCACCATTCTCTGATTTGTTGAATGCACACAGGAAGCATACCGTATCCTGACCGTCGTGCGAAAGTTTGCCCTGCTGTATATCTACTGCAAAATGCAGATTCTGCAGTCCGAGCGGCCTGGCTCTCTCCTCAAGTTCAGCGGCGAAGAGTCCGGCGGCCTCTCTGCGTCGTGCCGAGAGTGTGTCAGCCAGCTCCTTGATGCTTGCGGCCATCTCCTTGGCCTGCTTTTCGAGTTCGGAGACATCATTCTCCTCCGTGTCGAGAGCCTTCAGCTTGGAGCGGAGGCTTTCGCGGAGAGTGACGAGCCCTTCCGGGTCTGCGGTATTGAATTTTTTAGTAGCCTCGTGAAGCTGCTGCATTCTCGCGGCGGTCTTGGCGAGCAGCCGCGGGTCGGACTCTATGTCGGAGGCCATGTCGGCGAGTGTGCGTGTGATGTCGGCGAGTTCCACCTTGAGTGTCTGCAGACGTCTGACGACCCCCTCTTCAGTATCATCCTGCGGGTCCACGAGCTCCATGCGGATCTCTTCGAGATATCCGAGTGCGCCAGTGACTCCGGCGAGCGCCCCGTCCTCATCGCTGTCGAGAGAATGTAGAGCCGCCGACACGGATTCGCGCAGTTCATCGGCGTCGCTGAGTCGGTCGAACAGATTCTCCACCTCCTCGGCCTCTCCGGGGCGCGGATTGAGTTTGTCGAGTTCTCCGAGCTGATATTCTATAATTTCGCGGCGTTCGCGTGATAGCGCGTTCCCCTCCTTGAGTCGTTTGATCTCATGTCTGGCCTCTACGAAGCGGCGGAAGAGCGTGCGGTATTCCTTGAGCAGATCCTCCGTGCGTGCGTATGCATCAATGATCTCGAGCTGTCCGCGAGATGTATTGAGGCGCAGATTGGCATGCTGCGAATGCACATCTATGAGTCTGGAGGCAGTCTCTTCGAGCTGTGCGAGCGTCACCGGGCTGTCATCTACAAAGGCTCTGGAGCGTCCTGACGGAGCCACTTCGCGCCGCAGTATAGTCCCGGAGTCAAATTCAGCCTCCACCACAATTTTGCTTGTGGGGTCAGCGGCGGCTTTGACATCGGCGCGGGCACCGAGCAGCAGAGAGAGGGCTCCGAGCATAATAGACTTGCCGGAGCCGGTCTCACCGGTGATAATGGTAAGCCCCGGACCCGGCTCGAGAGTCATTTCGTCGATGAGCGCGAAGTTTTTTATTGTAATTCTGCTGAGCATCTTGGACCCTATGAAGTGTTGTCAGTCTGACTCGTCTCCCTTCTTTATCTTGTCGAGTCTTTCGGAGTCGGTGGGATATATCGGCTGCAGGATTTCGTAAGCAGCCTCGCGCTCGGTGGCGGGAGCTTTGGAATAGATGTTGACAAGTTCGTCAAGCTTCGAATCGCGGAATATGGATAGCGCCACCGACATAGGTGCGGCCTTGTGTATGTTTTGTATCTCCTTGAGTGATTCGGTGATGGTAGCCCTCCCCTTGTCGGGGGATGTAGCCATCTCGTCGAGTCCCTTGCGGTGGTAGTCGTAGAGCAGCCGTCGTATGCCGGAGGTATTGCCGTCAGTGTAAGATGACAGGACGGCGGCACGGTTTTTAGTATCTTCAAACGCCTTCCAACCGACCTCTCCGATGGACTGTGCCGCCTGCACCACGCTCTGCGCCTTGTCATAGAACACCTGTCCGCCGTTGGGCGAGAAGGAGTCGGAGTCGATGGCCAGGAAGAGATAGGCGTAATAGTCAAGCAGGGCGGTCAGATTGTTTTCCACACTGTTCTCGTTGTATACAAGCGGATCGCCGTCGCGATATTCGAATTCTATCTTGGTGTCGCGGAAATTCAGCAGCGTAGTGGTGATGTTGGTATTGTATACCGGACGCGACAGCTGTACCTGCAGCTCACCCTTGATGCGGTCGTTTTCATACTCCTTGACGGTGAGAAAGAAGCGGCATTCGATTCTCTCTACCGGGGCGTATGTGAATGTGGAGAATTTATTTTCGTTGAGATAATCGTTGATGGAGCTTTGCAGGGATTCAAACACCTGCTTGTTGGTCCCCTCTACGGCATCGGAATTGACCTCGACAGTGCAGTGCAGCTCCTGAGCGGCGGCTTCAGAAGCGCAAAGGGCTGCTCCAGCGAGGAGCGCAGCTTTGAGAAATGCTGTATATTTTCTTATCGGTGTGATTTTCATTATTTACGGGAATGTCTCTTGGCGGCATCTATGTCAATCATGCGTGCCACGATGTCGCGTGCCACATCACGCTTGCTCTTCATCGGATACTCATGGACATTGCCGAAGCAGTCTATGATGGTGACGATGTTGGTGTCGGTCATAAATCCGGCGCCGGGAGTATTGGCGTCGTTGAGCACCACCATATCCATCCCCTTCTTCTTCATCTTTCCCTGTGCGTTGGCGAGCGCATCATCGGTTTCGAGCGCGAAGCAGACCGCGGTGCGGTCACCTTTCTCAGCCCCTATGGCCGCCGCAATGTCGGGATTGCGCAGTAGCCGGATGTCAAGATACTCCGCATGCTCTCTCTTGAGCTTATGGTCGACGGCATCGGCGGGATAATAGTCAGCCACGGCCGCGGCCATAATGGCGTAATCGCTGTCGGCAAACTCCTTACGAGCCTCTGCGAGCATCTCCCGGGCAGTGCGCACGTTGATGCGGGTCACCCCTTCGGGCAATTCGAGTGAAGAATCCACGGGGCCGGTCACAAGAGCCACGCGAGCCCCTCTCTCAGCGCAGGCTGCTGCGAGGGCGAAGCCCATTTTGCCCGATGAATAGTTACCGATAAAACGTACAGGGTCGATGTTTTCGTACGTGGGTCCTGCCGTTATCATTACCTTTTTGCCGGCAAGGTCTTGCGCGGGGGCTGCGGCAGTGGATGCCGATGAGTAGCCGGCGAGCAGTCTTTCCGCAGCTTCCGCTATTGCCTCAGGCTCCTCCATGCGTCCTTTGCCGGTAAGTCCGGAGGCGAGAAATCCGGACTGCGGCTCTACGATATGCACACCGTCGGCACGTAGCGTGGCCACATTCCGTTGGGTGGAGGGATGCGCCCACATATCGAGATCCATGGCCGGAGCCACCATTACGGGCGCCTTCATGGAGAGATAGGTAGTGATGAGCATATTGTCGGCTATGCCGTTGGCCATCTTGCCTATGGTCGACGCCGTGGCGGGCGCCACTATCATAAGATCCGACCACAGCCCGAGATCCACATGGCTGTGCCACTCCCCCGTATTGGCAGCGAAAAACTCGCTCACCACCGGTTTGCCGGTAAGTGCGGAGAGTGTGGCGGGAGTGATGAATTGCTTGCCGTTGGGAGTGATGACGACCTGCACCTCCGCTCCCCTCTTTATTAGCAGTCTCACGAGCATCGCAGCCTTGTAGGCCGCGATACCTCCGGAGATGCCCAATACTATATGTTTGCCGGACAGCGGTGTCCCGGCATTGGCTGATGAGGGCATCTCTTATCGTTTTTTTGTCTGCATATATAGAGCGGTGAGCACATCCTTGGTGTTGCGTGAAAACTCGCCGTTCATTATCCAGTTGTAATAGCCGGGCTCGCTGCGGAGCACTTCAATGACCGGCTTCCCTTTATACTTGCCGAATCCGAATACCGGCACCCCCTTGCTGTTGCGTCTCACCATTCCACAGAGATCAACGGAATTCTCCATGGAAGAGAATTTGCAGAGGAAGTCGACGTCGTTCTCAAGCTCGGGGTATTTCTCCAGCTGGGCCATGAGCACTTCGGCAGTGGCCTCCGTGTCGGCGTTGGCTGAATGCGCGCCTTCGAGCTCCTTGCCGCAGTAGAATCGGTAGGCGGCCACAAGCGTGCGCTGCTCCATCTTGTGGAAGATGTTTTGCACGTCGATAAAGCGGCGTCCCTCCATGTCGAATCTCAGGCCTACGCGGGCAAACTCCTCTATGAGCAGGGGTACATCGAATTTATTGCTGTTGAATCCGGCCACATCGCAGTCCTTGAAGTATTCGAGCAGCTTAGGCGCGATTTCGGCGAAGGATGGCTCGGAGGCCACCATCTCATCGGTGATTTTATGCACGGCGGTAGCCTCGGCCGGGATGTGCATGCCGGGATTGATGCGGCGTGTATAGGATTTGGTCGTGCCGTCGGGCATCATTTTTACCGTGCTTATCTCTACGATTCGGTCGTGGATTATGTTGGTGCCGGTAGTCTCGAGGTCGAAGAATATCAGCGGTCGGTCAAGCTTGATTTTCATCTGAATGCTTTGTTGGAAATTTTGTCAGCAGCCCGGGTCGCAGCGGGATTGGGATGCGGTATATGATTTGCGTACGGGCGCGGCCGTCACTCTATTACCTGCATAGGCATCATGAGCATCACGAGATCCTCATCCTCCTTCTTGGTGAAGGGTCTTACAAGTCCGGGACGTGCCGGGTCGGAGAGGTCGATGATGACAGTCTCGTCATCGATATTGGCGAGCACTTCGATCATATACTCGTAGTTGAATCCTATGGTCATGGAATTGCCCTGATAATTGCAGTCCACACGTTCTTCAGCCGATGTACTGTAGTCGAGATCCTGCGAGGAGAGGAGGAGCTCGGTGGGCTGTATGTTGATTTTCACAAGCTGCGAGGCCTTGGAGGCGAAGAGAGCCACACGGCGCATGGCGTTGAGGAGAGTCTCGCGGTCCACAGTCATCTGGAAGGGATTCTCCTGTGGTATCACGCGGTTGTAGTTGGGGAATGTGCCGCGGATGAAGCGAGTGGAGAGCGTGTATGCACCATAGGTGAATGTAGCGCTCTTGGTGTCTTTGGTCACCGTCACTTCGCCATCCTCATCCTTGCCGAAGAGGCTGCGGAGGATATTGGCGGGCTTGGCCGGCAGTATAAAGGATTCTGTGAGTCCGGTCTTGACACCGGAGTTGATATATCTTACAAGTTTGTGTGTGTCCGAGCTGACAAATGTGATTTTCTCAGGCTCAATGTCCCAGTAGATGCCTGTCATTATCGGACGTATGGGGTCGGTGGCGGCGGCGAAAATCGTACGGTCAATGGCGTTCTGGACTATTTTGCATGGCACGTTGAATACCTGTGTCTCCTCTTCATGCTCCTTCTTGCGGGGATACTCAGCGGCATCCACGCCCATGAAGTTGAAGTGGCCGTTGACAAACTTTATGTCAATCTCCTTGGTATCGTCGTTGATATAGAATGTGAGAGGCTGTCCGGCGATCTCTTTGATGATGTCGAGGAGTCGCTTGGCGTTGACCGCAATTTCGCCATCGCAGTCGGCGTCCATTACTTCGAGAGTCGCTGTCATGACATTCTCTTGGTCGGAGCCTGTGATGGAGAGTATGCCGTTTTCCACTCTCAGCAGGAAATTGTCGAGAATGGACATGGAATTCTTGGAGTTGATGACTTTGCTGACAGCCTGCATCTGAGCGAGCAGAGCTTTGCCGGAAACGTTAAATTTCATATTCGTGGTTTTGTTTTCACAAAGATACTAAAAATCCTCTTAATCTCCTGCTGATTATTTGAGAAAAATCGGGTCTTTAGGGTCTTTGGGGTCTTTAGGGTCTTTAAGGTCTTTAAGGTCTTTAGGGTCCCTATATATGATGAGGAGGATGCTTTTGGCATCCTCCTCGGTATTTAAGTTATGGTTAAGAGTTGCGCTCTTATTCCTCAACTTCAGGTATTACCTCGAATTCAACAGTGGCGTTGACGTCACGGTGGAATTTAACATCGGCGGAGTATTTGCCGATGACCTTGACAGGCTGAGCGATGAAGATGAGTTTGCGGTCGATTTCATGGCCGAGCTTGGCGAGCTCTTCAGCAATGCGTGCGGCGTTGACAGAGCCATAGATGTTGCCGTTTTTGGCAGCCTTGGCAGAGATGGTGAGCTTGACGCCTTCGAGAGCCTTGGCGGCTTCCTCGGCATCGGCTTTGAGCTTGGCGATCTTGTGGGCGCGCTGGCGGAGGTCTTCCTCAAGCTGCTTGATGGCGGCGTTGGAAGCGATGATGCCTTTGCCCTGCGGGATGAGATAGTTGCGGCCATAGCCGTCTTTCACCTCAACCACTTCGTCCTTGTAGCCGAGTCCGGCCACATTCTCCTTAAGTATGATTTTCATTGTGTAAGGGATATTTGGGGGTTGAAAGTGATTCGGATTATTTCATCAGGTCGGTAACGAAGGGCAGCAGGGCGAGGTGGCGGGCACGCTTTACGGCCTGAGCCACGCGGCGCTGGAATTTCAGGCTTGTGCCGGTGATGCGACGGGGAAGGATTTTGCCCTGTTCGTTGAGGAATTTCTTCAGAAACTCGGGATCCTTATAGTCGATGTATTTGATGCCGCTGCGTTTGAAGCGGCAATACTTCTTCTGC
>CAYSJG010000013.1:0-10321 GCA_964431295.1 uncultured Sangeribacter sp.
CCGTCGTGAAGGCCGCGGACCGCGTCGCGACGGCGAAAGAGGCCCGCGTCGCGAAGGTGACCGCGGAACACGCCGCGCAGGACGCCCACAGAGCGGAGAGCGTCATGAAGCACAGGGCAACCGCACCTTCGCCGACCTCAACCTCCCCACTGAAGACTGATCACTTAGCCCCCTTCCCCAAAAAATAACGCCGGGGGCTTAAAATCATAAACCATCCATAAGAGGCGCCGAGGCTCGCAGCCCCGGCGCCTTAATATATACTTATTATACCTGTAAGCTGCGATGATACCTGTAAGCTGCGACTATACTTGTAAGCTGCGATATATTTGCATTATCCCAAATTATTCATAAATTTGCATCTGTAATGACAAAGACCTGGATCTTATAAGAATTATAAATCTTATAAATCTTATAAATCTTATAAATCTTATAAGAATTATAAATCTTATATACCAACCTTATAGACTATATTCATGACTGGATTTCTGAAAATATCCGGCGACTACACTCAATGGAACGTTTACCGTAAGGCTGTAATTATCTGCGATGTCACAGAGCTGTTTATCAATCGGGCTCTTCCACACGGCTCGCGAACTATTGACCAAATGCGTCAAGCAGCACGCTCCTGTAAGCAGAATATTGTAGAAGGGGTCAGCGATAGTAGGGTATCTGCCGAAATGTGCATCAAGCTTCTTGGTGTAGCCCGGGGATCAGTCAGAGAATTGCTGGAAGATTATGGTGATTATCTGCGACAGCATGATTTTGAGATTTGGGACAAAAATGACGAGCGGACAAAAGCTACTCGAACCTATTGTATTAAAAATGATGACACAAAATCGTTTACGGCAAAATGCCGAGAACGTAGTGATGAAACAGTTGCCAATATAATGCTGACGCAAATACGCCAAATTGATTCTATGCTTGCCGCAGTAATGAAGAAGGTTGAAATCGAATTTATCCGCGATGGCGGCATCAAAGAAGCTATGTCGCGAGAAAGACGCAAGGCTCGAGGTTATTGAGTCTTATAAGTTATTATAAGTCTTATAAATCTTATAAATCTTATCCGTATAATTTGCAATTACTGATAAAAATCACTAAATTGCATCAATTTATCAAAAATCAATATTTTGAGCATATGATATTCTTGAGCATATTCCTTAATATCTAACTTTCAATAAATTCACTTTATATTAAAATATCAACATTATGAACCGACCTTTCCGCATCTTGTCATGTCTGCTGTTGCTGACATGTACCGCTGGAATGTCCCATGCTGCCATTGACGAAAACGGCAACCGTTTCGTATATCTGGCAGGCGCAGAAAACGGGGTGGATTCTTATTCGAATTCTCTTCCCATCGCTTCTGAAGCCGAACAATGGGCGTCCAACCGTATGTTTGAGACCTCACCGGGCTCCAACGTGTATGAAATCACCAAGGACATCTCGACTCTTGCTTGGGGCAGATGGATCAGATTCTATTCCGACCTTGCCGATGACATACCGGAAGGGCAGGAACATCAGGCCTACAACATGAACCTTATCCAACCTGCCAGCGCACGTGACACCAGACTTTATCCCCTCCCCAACGGCATCCTCTATACCACGGAGGTAGCGCAGACTAAATACTCCCAAGCTACAGGCTGCTTCGAATTGCCTACCTCAGGAACATATCGCATAAGGCTCGACCTCAACGATAATTCCATGACCGCAATACCGCAAGATACATATCTGGCCGTAGTCAACGAAACCTTTGACAAAAGTCGCCTGCACGAGTATCCCGCTATAGGAAACCTTGCCAACTATTATCCCGCAGGCGACCTTTCATTTAGCATTTATGCCGCATTTGACAACACATGGATGCAGCCAAAAACAGCTGATTTTGCGATTCTCTCCACTGGAGAAAACATCGCTTTCCGGACTACCATCGGAAGTCCGGAGCCAGGAGAACTATTCAAAGTCCCTGATTGGACTGGAGGTGTACTTATAGGACATAGTTTCAATCTATCCGGAACGGCCACGGCCACCGGCAAGATTTCAATACTGCCCGATGACACCGACTTGCCTATTGACAGAGACAGAATAATCATACAGACTCCCTGGCAATCTTTTACTCCGGACAATTCAAGCTCCAATGTCGCACTCAGCTGCTTCCCGGCTCTGACCGCCAACGGCGACGGCTCCTATTCCGGCTCACTCTATGTACCGGCCGGGCACTTCAGACTGAGATTGATCGACGCTATTGACAGCGCCGCAGACCATCTTTCCATAATCGCACCTCCCGGAGGCACGGACCGTGAACTCAACGCTGTCGGAGGGGTTGCATACAGCTCTGCCGACATACTTAATGATACGGACGCCGGAGACTGCACATTCCACGATGTCAGAGGATGGGACGGAGGATATGTCAATATCACTTTCACGCGAGCTGCAAGAAATTCCGTGAAATTCGAATGGAACTCTACTGAGGCATCCCCCAATACTCAACTATATGTCATTGGTACTCCCAATGATTGGCGTATCGATGAAAGCTCGATAATCCTGCTGCCTACCACCAAAGGAGGATTTTACGGATCATTCGAGGCTGAAGCCGGCGATGTGATGTTCAGATTCTATTCCGCTCTCGGCCATTGGGAAAGCAATACCTACGGATCGATTGTTGAAGACATGGTCGGCGCTACAAGGGATGCTTCCGAAGAATATACACATTATGCCAACTGCATTGCCGGCAAAGGCAATTATCAGATATACAACTGGCCGGGAGGAACACTCTATGCATACGTGGATTTGAAAGATGCGTCTGTAAGATTCTCTACCTCCCCGATGGCTGATGTGGGAGATATTATCAATCCCGAAGACATCAAGCAATTCTATCTCTACAACAACGGTCAATATACCGAATTTGAGAGGTCTCCCAACGGACTATATACAGCCGATATATACTCCGCAGACTATAACGCCGGACTGAATTTCCGCATCTTCACCAAGAAGCTCCCCATCACCACTGAAGAGCCCGAATGGGGAGGCAGCTATTCGCTGGCACCGATATCTGATGCGCCCGCTGAATTTGACCAATTCAACGTAGCCGAGATTGCTTACACCAACCGCGATGAAGTCACTACCGACGGCGGCACACCCTTCCGCGTAGCTGAAGGAGCAAACGGATACAGATTCAAGCTCGCATTGGATGCGGACGCCAACACACTGTATGTGGAGCGTCTCGATCACCAGATCATACTCTACGGTGATATCACTGACGGCGAAATACCCACTTACAGCACACGTGAGAATTTCAGAAACACTATCATCAACCCCACAGGCGCACCGGTAACAGTCCCTGCCGGCAACACTCGGGTGGCCGCGCTCAGATCATTCGCATACGCTCCGGCAAAGCTTCCTGAATTGACCTCTTACCCCGTCAATCCCGCAGACAGCTGCGCAATCACGATGGATCGTATCGGTGTGTCACTGATGTATGAAAATTATGTCGAGATACAGAACTGGAAGGGTGGAAAACTCTTCATCGCTCCCGGATTCATCTTCGCTCCGTCCATCATCAACGAATTGACGGCAAGCAAATACGACCAACAAGGATGGGCACAGGAATCCATCACCTCGACACAACCGGGAAGCGGCATTTTCAAAGGAACAATGCACTTCGACGGAAAGACCAGCTTCTCATTTAATAAAAATATCGATGAGCAGCATGTGCTTTGGTTCGGCCCAATTATCACGATGCCCGGCGTTGGATATCCCAAGCCGATATTTGACGGTTGCCAAAACATAATCACTGAGAATGGCGAAGCCTCCGCACAGATTGGCATCAGCGGCTTTTCATTCCTCTTACCTGCGCTCACCGGCACAGGAGACCTTGATTACACCCTTGACCTTAATGCAGGCACACTCTCTGTAAGCGTGCCCCGGACCAGTGAGGGACAGATATATGAAGTAGTCTCTGACAACGATTCCTCCATCGACGGCGCCGTGGCATATCCCTCGCAGGAGAAAAACGATGCCGTAGTGGTCACAGCTACCGCAGACAATGCCAATTCTACAGAGGACCGCACAATAGAGTTCAACTTCACTTCTCCCGATGGCTCTTCAATCTATCCCGCTGAAGAGAGCGACACTGAGATTACCTTCGACGAATCCGGAACATGGCAAGGCAAATTCACATCTCGCAAGACTATGGCCAAGAGCCGCGCCGCCGCACGTCGCGCCGCTGCCGCACAGTCTGCATGGCTGATGAATATCCCTGCCGGACAGGCATCAAGCCTCGCGATTATGCTCGATGAAGCCACTTCCACCATTACAGTGGCATCCTCGGCTCACAACAAGGGATTCTTCATCATCCCCACTACTACTCTTTACAATCAGAAGATGATTGAAAATATCGAATCTCTCAAGCAGGATATGCTTCGTCCCACTGAAGAGGAAGGGGTATATGAAGGGTATATGCATCTTACAGCCCCCTCTGCCGACACTCCGGTCAATTTCGTAATCTCACGCGGCATCGACGGCACGGGAAGCCTCTCCAGAGCCTTCACATCGCAGGCACTGAATGTCATAGAGAAGGATGATGTAGACGAGACTATCGTCACTGAGATGTCATATTCCTCATATCTTGAATTATGCACCTCATTTGACACGATCAAATTCCGCTACGATGCTCCTGCGCAGACCCTCACGGCATCATACGATCCATCAGGAGTAGAGCAGATGGCCGTAAACGGTCTCTCTATCTATCTTTGCCACGGAGGTATCACAGTGGAATCGGATGCTGAAACCGCAATAGCCATCTACACACTGACCGGACAGATGGCGGCATACCGCAACATAGCACCGGGCACCAACTTCATACAGCTCCCTGCCGGATTCTACATCACCGAAGGACGCAAGATATTGGTCCGCTGAACATTACAATAATAATCGGGTATGCCTCACGGCATACCCGCCACATCTCAAAGGAGGCTGTGTCATTGTGACACAGCCTCCAATCATAACATTAGCTCTCCACTCTACGCTATTCCAAATCAGATGGAGGCTCAAAATTAGCGCAGAAAGAGCGTAGATTCTCCAAGGGTATAATCTGGTCATCGGGTCCGCTGCCTGTTCTGCCACTAAGACGTTCGTCAAGCACATCATACGGCACGTCGAGATATAGAAGACGCATCTCGGCTCCGGCTTCGCGACATATTTCACGCACCCGCTCACGCTGCGCACGCTTGCACATGGCATTGTCCACCACTACCCTCTCGCCTTGTGCCGCCCGCATCTTCAACTCCTCCATCATTTCAGAGAATATACAGGCGAAAATCTCACGCTGCTCGGCGGCCGGCCGACACGACAGCGTGTTGCCGTAGCGCTCCCAAGCTATCCTGTCGGAGGAGATACGATAATAGCCGCGTGCCTCAAGCACGCGGCTTAACGTTGTCTTGCCGGAGCCGCTTATACCGCACATCACTACAATCTGCGGCAAATCGTCCGGCAAATTCATCATCACATTGTCCGTCATCGGAGACTCCGTCATCAGAGAGAGTTGAACTCTACCGGCTCAATCTCCTTGAGCACGTAGCTTTGTGTGCCCAGGCCGAGCTGCTCGGCGTAGTCAAGCAGATGAGTGGCATTCTGCTGACGGAAGCGCTCCACCAGGTCATGCTTGCCGGGATCGGAAGAATGCACCACCATATCCACACATGCCCGGTCGAGAGCCACCGGATCAAGCGAAGCGAGAATACCTATATCACCCATCTTGACAGGCTCCGGATCGGCCACACAGTCGCAGTCCACACTCAGATTGTTGACCACATTGATGAAGAGGATATTGTCTCCGGCGATGTCAAACACGCTTTCACACGCCTCTGCCATCGACTCCAGAAAATCATCCTGCTCCGCAATATCTATCCAGTTAAACGGAACAGTGCGCAATTTACCCGCTGTATGGATATTGACCTTGCCGTTGGAAGAGGCTATACCGATAGCCACATTCTTCAGTGCACCTCCGAAGCCCCCCATCGGATGACCTTTGAAGTGTGACAGCACCATGGTAAAGTCATAATCGAGCCAATTTTTACCTATCAGGTTATCCTTGAGATGGCGACCGTTTCTCACCGGTATGGATATCTCACCCTGACCATCCATGATGTCAACCTCCGCAATGGCTGTGAAACCATGTTCGGCGGCCGTCTGCAGATGATCGGCCACATTCTCGC
Organism: uncultured Sangeribacter sp.; assembly: GCA_964431295.1. Classification (GTDB taxonomy): domain Bacteria; phylum Bacteroidota; class Bacteroidia; order Bacteroidales; family Muribaculaceae; genus Lepagella. The sequence continues at coordinate 6,210 of CAYSJG010000013.1, forward strand.
GACGTCCGGCATACGCCGTATTGCACTCGCATATCGTAGCGTCCGTGAGCTTGATGAGCTTCTTGATGACGTCCACGCTAAGATGATTGGGATTGCCCGCCTCGCCGGTGGAAAGCTTCGCGCATACGCGACCCTTGGCCTCCCGGCCCAGCTGACGATAAATATTCACCAAATTATCGGCATTTATACGCCGACAGAAATAAACCGTAGCCGGCTGTTTTACCTCTTTTCCCATAATTGTTGTATACTTTAGACAGATGGATTGGCAAATTTAACATATCCCAACGAGATGTCCACTAAAATTTTATTAATTTTACAAAAAATATAAAGAGTGATTATTCACATATTGACCATTTCCCAACCCGGAATACTATATCAATACTAACATCAAAACACTAAGATACTCATGAGACATCATCTCGCTCTGCTCGGGCTTACCGCCTGCGCTGCGGCCATAGGCGTCGCCTATGCCGCCCACGCTGTTCAGCACTCTGAATCCTCTCTTGTCACTTCCACCAACATTTCAACCGGAATGCCGGCAACCGGCACCGGAGACACCGACACCGGCACTGACACCGGATCTGCGACGGATACACGCGAATGGGTTGAGGTGACACTCGAGACACCGGGCTCGCTCGGCGTGGAGATACTCTATAAGGTTGACAAGCTCGCTGACGTAGAACACCTGCGAATCTCCGGCACCATGAACTCCGATGACTGGACCACCATCTCCAACATCTCCGGACTGCAGAGCCTCGACCTCTCTGCCGCGGTATGCACCGAAATACCCGCCAATCAGTTCAATAGCCGCAGCTCGCTGTCAGACATCACACTCTCCCCGGCCATCACATTAATCGGAAACAAGGCTTTTTATCAGACATCTCTGAAGACCATCGACATCCCCGCCGCTGTCACAAATATCGAGAGACAGGCCTTCTACAGATGCTCCTCTCTCACTGAGGTCACATTTGAAGAGAACAGCCGTCTCAATACATTGGGCGTAGAGGCATTCAGTAATTGCTCCGCTTTGGAGACAATCAAGATTCCGGACGGAGTCACCTCCATCAGCGACAACTGTTTCTACCAATGCAATTCATTGAAAAACGTCACACTTCCCGCAAATCTGCAATCCATAGGCCAATACTCTTTCGCTAATACCGGCGCACTTCAGCTACTTGACTTTCCGGAGTCACTCAACTCCATAGACCAATATGCCTTTCAGAGCTCAGGCATCACTGAGGTAAAACTGCCTAAGAAACTGTCTACCCTCATGAGGTATGCTTTTTATGACTGTCGCGCCATCACAGACCTTACACTTCCGGCAAGAATACCGACACTTGAACCGAACATTTTCATATCGTGCTCCGCATTGAAAAACATCACCTGCTATGCAGCCATACCGCCTACAAATGGCAACGAAGCTTTCTCCAGAGTCGATATGTCACAGGTGTCACTGCATGTCCCTGAATTTGCCGTGGTCAATTATAAGCTCGACTCATTCTGGCTGAAGGCCGGCACAATCACAGGCGACGTCACCTCTGACTACTGGCAGATTGACAGAGCACTCGCCCTGACCAACAACCGACGCATGGAGGGCACCCCCGACATCGACCTCACCACCGGAGGCTGTCTCACAGTGGGAGGCACCGCCGCCATGCCCGTCAACAAACTAAATCTCCAGGCAAGATACGACTACAACACATATCAGGGCGCACAGATTATCAGCAGCTGTCCGGCCATGACGGCTCAGCAAATCACGCTCGACGCCTGGTTTTACAACGACTACTGGCAATTCATCTCCCTCCCCTTCGATGCCGATATGGCTGACATCACAGTATCACCGGCCGGCACTCCTTACGTCATAAGATATTACGACGGTGCCGCACGCGCTGCCTCCGGCACGGGCAACAGCTGGAAAGATGTTCCGGCCGACGGCACACTCCGCGCCGGCACAGGATACATCGTAATGGTCGATCATTCAGCCACATTATCCTTCCGTCCCAGCGCCGACTCCAAGGCATCGCTCTTCGAGCCCAACGCCAAAACCACTGTCCTCGAACTGAACACCTCCGAGAATACCGCCAACGCCGGATGGAATCTTATCGGCAACCCCTGGCAAAGCTATTACGACCTGTATTACAGCATGCTTACCTGCCCCGTGACGGTATGGAACAACAATTCAAGCAACTATACCGCATACTCACTCATTGACGACAATGTTGTCCTGCATCCCGGCCAGGCATTCTTCATACAGGCTGATGAGACACTCTCCGAGATAGAATTCGGCACACAGGGACGGCAATTCACCGCCGCGGTCAACAGACCCGCCGCCGCTCCGGGTATTAAACGCACCGCCGACAACGACGGACGCTCTCTCTTCAACATCACTATAAGCAACGGAGCGCACACAGATGCCACTCGCGTGGTACTCAACGACGACGCATCCACAGAATATGAATCCTGCTGCGACGCCTCCAAATTCTTCAGCCACATCGCCGAAGTACCGGCCATCTACACCATTGACGGCAATGGCGAGAAACTCGCCATCAACGAGCGTCCGCAGACCGCAGAAAGCATACAGCTCGGATACATCGCACCTGAAGCCGGACAATTCACCATCACCGCCGGACGCATCGACGGCACAGCCGTGCTCCACGATGCGCTGACCGGCACTGACACGACTCTGCTGCAGGGCGCGGAATACACATTCGAAGTGGCTGAAGCCGGTGAAAACGACAGCCGCTTCTCACTCACACTCGCCAAATCCTCGCTGACAGAGATAACTGCCATCGAAGAGGGTTATGCCGCCATAACCTCAGACGGCAGAACAATCACTGTCACCGGAGCTGACACTGTAGAGATCTATTCAATCGACGGCACAAGAGTAATTGCCGACCGCACCGCCGCTCAGGCCGTTGACTACACTCTCCCCGCAGGAATATATATCGTCAAGGCCGACAATACTCTCCGCAAATGCCTTATTAAAAATTTCTGATATATAGACAATAATGAGAATATTCAGATATCTGTGTCTGCTGGCTGCTCTGCTTATCCCGCAGCTGCTGCAGGCCCAGTTCAACCCCACCAATCCCCCGGAGCCGGGAGGCTATGTCAAGAAATACAGTCTCACGACAACCATACTCCCCTCCGGCAGCGGATATACCACCGGCAGCGGCTCCTATGCCGAAGGGGAAGAGGTGACATTGTCCGCCAGACAATATGCCTCCTACAACTTCACGGCATGGGAAGACGCCGAGGGAAATGTGATCTCCACATCACCGACTTTCAAATATACCATGCCCGCTAAGGATATCAGGCTCACCGCACGATTCAAATACAATCCCTCCTCACCGTCTGAGCCTGCGCCGATGCCTGAATATCAGAATGTCAGCATCCGCCTCAACCCCTCCCCGGCAGGCTATACACAGGGGGAAGGCAGATATCTCGTCGGAGAGTCTGTCTACCTCAGAGCTTACGCATACAGCAATTACCAATTCGTCAACTTCACACTCGGCGACGAGGTAATCTCCACCACCCCGGCATTCTACTATGTGGTGCGCAAAGGGGACAACTCGCTGACTGCCAATTACAGATACAGCCCCACCAGTCCCGGCGAACCGCAGACACCCGAGCGCAAATACAGACTGAATCTCAGTATCACACCGCAGGGCGCCGGCTACTGCAACATTCCTTCAGGCAATGAATACTCCGCCGGCACACAGGTTGCACTTAGGGCATACGCTTACAGCCAGTACGCATTCATCTCCTGGACGGACGGCGAGGGGAATGTGGTCTCCACCTCACCAAGCTTCACATATTCAATGCCGGCAGAGCATACCTCTCTGACTGCCAATTACAAGTATAATCCCACCAATCCCTCCGAACCGGCCGGACCCGAACCCCGCCGCAATGTCATCTACGGCTCGCGCATCAGCGTACTTCCCGCCTCGGAGGCCTTCTTCGACATCTCTCTGGAAAACACCGATGAGATCACCGGCATCTCCGTAGATATCACGATGCCGGAAGGGTACACCGCCGACTACAGCCGCGCCACGCTCGGTCCGCGAGCTCTGGCACACACCATCTCCGGCCAGGATGTCGATGACACCACG
>CAYSJG010000013.1:10331-17716 GCA_964431295.1 uncultured Sangeribacter sp.
ACGCGCCGCATATTCGTCAGGGGCACAGAGGATTTCAGCGGCGGCTCAGGCATAGTCATACGTATACCTGTCACTGTGCCACTCTCCGCCGAGCCGGGCACCGCGGTGACAGTCACCCTCACCAAGGGGGTAATCATCAAAAACGACGGCTCGCAGGCCACGGCCGAGGCCACAGACGGTATCATCCGCATCTCTGATGAGGAGATATCACTGCCCGACAGCCCTGACTTCGTCATCAGAAATGTAGCCGCCGACAGTGCTGACATACTCCCCGGCGACACGGTCAATGTCAGATGGCAGGTGGCCAACGAAGGCAACATCGACGCCACGGCAGGATGGAGCGAAACTGTCTGGATCGCTGACGCCAACGGCAAACGCACGATGTTGGGCAGCCTCACTTACGACACTGACAGACTCGCTGTCAAAGAGAGCGTGTCGCGAAGTGCCACGCTCGCCGTACCGGCTCTTCCGGGTCTCGACGGACCGCTCGATGTCATGGTGACACTCACACCATACGCCTCCGCCGGAGAGATTGAGCAAATGCAGGTCAACAATTCCGCCATCACATCCGGAGCGCCCCTCAATCTCGCCAAGACACTCATGCTCGAAATGCCGGACTCCTTTACCGAAGGCGCCGACACCTCGATAAGGTGCCGCCTCTCCAGAAGCGGCAGCTGGATGACGAGCCAGACTTTCACCCTCACCGCAGAGGGGGATGACAGACTGCGCATACCCGGAAGTGTCACTATACCCAAAGATATGTCCGGAGCATACTTCATCGCCACAATCGAGGACAACAATCTGCTCGATGACTGCGCCGATTTCACAATCACAGTCAGCGGCGCGGATTATCCCGAAATCAAGCACACGGTCACAGTGACTGATGATGAATATCCGGATATCGAGCTGTCATGCTCCTCTGACAATATCACCGAGGGGGATGTGGCGACGCTCACCGTGACACTCCCGCGTCCGCCGGCGGAAGATGTCACCGTCACACTCACCTGCGATGCTCCCGCACGCTTCGAGATGCCGGAGAGTGTGGTCGTGCCCGCCGGCAGCCTCACCGCCTTCGTGGAGGTGAAGGCCATCGACAACAGTGATATCGACAATACTGTCGACGTCTCCTTCTTCGCACGCGCCTCTCACTATGGCGATGCCGAGACATTCACCATACTCGCAGACAACGATATGCCTCTGCTCGAGCTGGAGATTACGCCCGCAGAGATAAGCGAAGGGGCCGGTCCGAGAGCTATCCGCGGCACACTGAAACGCCTCACCAACACAGCCAACAGAATAACTGTAGTACTCAGCGACGATGCCCCCGGCAACCTGACTTACAACAACCGTATTGTACTTGACGAAGGTGTAGCTGAGACTGATTTCAACATCGGAGCTGTCGACAACACAAGGGTGGACGGCGACCGCACCGTCACTCTCTCGGCCGCTGTATTCATACAGACCTGCAGCTGCTCGGCCAGCGGTGAAAACGGTGGTAAAGTCACTAAGGAAATATCTATTGTGGACAATGACGGACCCTCACTCTCACTCATATCCACCGCAGCTACACTACGCCGCGACAACCGCACGACTACGCTCACAGTCAAGCGCAACACTTCCACATCCGCGCCTATGACCGTCAGGCTCACCGCCGACCCGGAGACGCTGATACAGTTCCCCGCCACGGTCACCATACCTGCCGGATCCGACAGCGCGGAGATACAGGTGGAAGCGCCGGAATCATCATTTACAGGCGCCGAACAGGCTATCACTGTCAACGCGCTCTGCGATGGATACGCCAAGGGCACCACGATGCTCCTGCTCTCCGACCGTCTCCTCCCTGATGCCATGGTGACTCTCGATCGCGACGGCGCGGACGACATCTATCCCGGCATGAAACTTACACTCAGAGCTACAGTGACCAACGAGGGAAATGCGACTATGCCGGATGCCGTACCGGTCGAGATATACCTCGCCAACGCTACTGAGGCTGTCGCTGCAGGACATACTTCACGCACTTTGCAGCCCGGAGAGTCTGAGACTGTCGACATCACATATCAGGCGCCCGCTATACCAGGACAATATTCGCTCGCCGCTCATGTCAACGACACTGACAATTTCAAGGAACTCACCCGCACCAACAATACCTCCTCATCCCTGCTGATCGACGTGAAGTCACCCTTCAACGCGTCAGTCGATGCCGCACCGGCATCCGTGCTCCCCGGGGAAAAGGTCACATTGAGCGGACTCGCACCCGGATATGGAAGCGAACTGGAAGTATACTACATCACACGCGGCGCACGCCGCAGCGCCAAAGCCATTCCCGACAGAGACGGCAGATTTTCAGTAGAAATCGACCCCTTGTATGCCGGCGATTATATCGCGGGAGTATGCATACAGGGAGAGAACAAGAGCGAAGAGATGACCGCATTCACAGTCAGAGGAATGCGCATTGACAACGGTTCTTATTCCACTGTCGATATCGCCTCGGGCGACACCATGACGCTCACTCTGGCGATTGACAACAGCAGCTCCTCCCCTCTCCGGGGACTGCAGTCCGAGATTATAGGATTGCCCGCGGAGTGCAGTGCGGAAATCACTGACATCACGGATATCGCCGCCTCCGGCCACGCCACCGCAACACTCCGCATCACCGCCACCGGCGTCTCCCCCACCGATGACTGGCAGCAATTCGAGCTGCGTATCACCTCAGCGGACGGAGCCACAGCCTCAAAGTCTATATACTTCCACAGCCGACCCAACAAGGCCACCCTCCTGGCCTCCGTATCATCCATCAACACTACGATGACCATGGGACAGCAGAGGGTATACCGCTTCGCCATATCCAACAACGGCAAAGCCGACTCCGGCGACATCACCCTTTCACTTCCCACATTCATGCAGAAAGGGACTGCCATCTCCCTGCCATCGCTCACATACGGAGAGACGGCCAACATCGACATCATACTGACACCGTCGGCCGATATGCAGCTCAATGTCCCCGTCAACGGCAAAATAGGCATCAACTGCGCCAACGGCAACGGACTGGCGATCCCCTTCAGCATCGAGCCCGTATCGGACCTCACAGGACGTCTTATCGTCGATGTCAAGGATGAATACACCTTCCGCACGGCGGAGGCTCCACACGTGGCGGAGGCCGACATCATCGTGTCGCATCCGGTATCCGGCAAACTCATCGCCTCGGGCAAGAGCGATGCGGACGGACTCTGGGAGACTACCCTCCCTGAAGGTTTCTATACGCTCGAAGTGTCGGCAAGCCGCCACAACAGCTGGAGAGGCACCATACAGATAGCTCCCGGCAAGGACAACGACACTCCGGTATTCATCTCCTTCAACGCCATCACATACGACTGGAAGGTGGAGGAGACTACCGTCGACGACACTTACGACATCGTCACCACGGTAGAATACGAGACTCGTGTGCCTAAGCCGGTGATTGTCGTAGACTTCCCTAAACTCTCCTTCCGCAACCAGATAGTCTACATCAGCATCACCAACAAGGGACTCATAGCCGCTGAAAATGTAGAGGTCATACTGCCGGAGCCCACTGAGGAATTCCGCATGGAGGTCATCGGTGACGCCATCATACCTCTGCTGGTGGCCGGCGAAAACCGTATGGTGCCCGTCAGAGTCATCGTGGATGAGGAGGATAAGTATCCCGAATTCAAGATGACAGCCTCTTCATATTCCTACACCGGCTCATACGTGGGCGAAGGTAGCGAGCCTTCGGGCGCAAGAGAGAAGCTGATAGCCAAAGCGCCTCACCGCTCGGGATGCTTCGCCACCAAAACCACTGTGGCGATACCGCAGACGGAGTGCGATTCGAAGACGGGCGAAGCCAAGCCCAACGGCAAATATGACTACGTGGAGGCCAACTACTACTCCGGCTCCTGCGGCCGTCCGAGCACTTGGCCCACACAGGGAGCCAACTTCCCCTCTTACCCTGCTCTCCCCTCCTCGCCGGGTGGAGGACCCGGATCCGGCCCCGGCGGCAATGGAGCCAATAGCGAGGAGACAAGCCTCTTCTGGCAGGACCAGGTGCTCAACACGCTGATGACAGGATGCCTCTCCGACTGCCAGAAGGCACTCGCCGACGCGCTTGACGCATGCAAGGACCTTCTGCCTTTCATGCCCGACTCAAGCTGCTTGCCGGGATTTCTCGATGACTGTATGCCGGGGGCTGTCACCGACAACAGTTCCGCGCTCGACTGCGCCATCTCCGGCGCCGGATGCATACCCGGTCCTATAAGCAAAGGCTCCGGATGGGCCGCCTGCGCCAAGGCTGCTTATGAAGCTTTTGAAAAATGCCTCGAGGCTAACCGGAGATACAAAAACAAGCATATCCCGCCACACAACGGCAAGCGTACCGCCGCGATGCAGGATGCTGACAATGCCGGCGACACCTCCGCTTCAGAGGATGACAGCGACGCCAAGCTCGACGCCATGGAGCAGCGCGCCAATACAGTCAGACTCTATTACAGTTATGTGGAGGCGCTCAACGACAATATGTACAATATCCTCGGCAGCGACGGATGGACCGGAATGAAGAAAGAGGATATGCGCGCCATGTTCACATTCCTCAAGTCCGTGCGCGACGACAAGGGATATCTCCCCGCGGGCGACGCGATACTCGCCGGCAAGCCCGCAAGCGTAAGCCTCGATACTTATCTCACATTTGTGGAGAGATTCAACAACACGATAAGGTATGAGGCCACCGGAGAGACCGCCGACAACATGATTGACCGAGACAGGCTCGCCGCTTTCAAGGAGACGCTCACCGACATCAGACGTCAGACTGAGGAGATGGGATTCCCGGGCTTCGAGGCCTTCATGGACGCCGCCTCAGAGGATCTCAAATACTATGATGACCTCACCGAGCAACCCTCGGAGGGTGTCTGCGCTTCAATCACTCTGAAATTCCGTCAGACCATGGTGATGACACGCCAGGCATTCCGCGGCACTCTTACTGTCACCAACGGCAATGAAGAGGTCCGCATGACCAATATCAAGCTCAAGGTGAAAGTCCGCGATGCCGAGGGCAATCTTGTGGGCGACCGCGAATTTGCAGTTGCTGCCGAAAGCATCGACGGTTTTGAGGGTGACCTCGCGCTCGACGCCGGATGGGCCCTCGACGCCAAAGGCTCGGGTGAAATCACCGTGCTCTTCATCCCCTCGAAATACGCCGCACCCGTGGAGCCGCTCGTATACTCCTTCGGAGGCACACTCAGCTACACCGACCCCTTCACCGGCTCGGATGTGGCCATAGAACTCTCCCCGATAGAGATGACCGTCTCCCCGTCGCCTGTACTTGACCTGCACTACTTCATGCAGCGCGATGTGATAGGCGACGACCCCCTCACCGAGCAACGGATAGAATCCCCGGAGCCGGCTGAATTCGCGCTCCTGATATCCAACCGCGGATATGGCGACGCCGCCAATCTGCGCATGACCACTGCTCAACCGGAAATTGTGGAGAATCTCAAGGGACTCGCCATCGACTTCGCCATTGTGGAATCCTGGCTCAACGGACGCAGAAGCACTCTGGCCATCGGAGAAAGAATCCCCACGGAGTTCGGCACTCTTCCGGCGCTCTCCACCGCCTATGCGCAATGGTGGCTCAAGTCTTCACTGATGGGACATTTCACATCCTACAATGTAGAGGCCACGCAGGTGTCCAGCTACGGCAGCGAGGATATGTCGCTGCTAAATCAGGTGGAGATACACGAGCTTATCCACGGATTCACTCCGGAGAGCGGCACCGACGGCACATCTGAGACGCACAGAGCTTTCCTTGTAAATGACATCGAGGATACCGAACGCACCCCTGACGCTGTCTGGATGAGCAATACCGGTGATGCAGAAGATGTCACCAAATGCGCTGCAGCAAGCATCTCCGACTATGCTGACGACACATGCACTCTGCAGGTCGGAGCAGCTGAAGGCTGGACCTACGGCAAACTCGCCACACCCTGGGAGGGACGGCGCAACATCGTCAAGGCTGTTCGCCTCAGTGATGGCAAGGAGTTGCCTGCCGACAATTTCTGGACCACTTTCGTCACGCTCGAAAACAGCTCCGCGCCAAAGTATGAGGATAAGATTCACTTCATCGTGAATCTTGACGGAGCCTCTGACTCCTATCGCCTGACTCTCGAGCCGCTCCCTGAGCCGAGACTCGCTGTGGCCGGTTTTGAAGGTATTCCGGAAGAGGGTGAAGTCAGAACATCTCCCCTCACACAGGTTGCCGTCCGTTTCAACAAGGCTGTTGACGAGAGCTCGTTTGACGCTGACGACATCACTATTATATGTCAGGGTGAAAAAGTCACCGGCCATGAGATCTCCATCACTCCGGCCCCATCGGAGGAGGCTCCGTCGCGCTATCTGCTCGACATATCGCCTCTCACCACCGGGAGTGGTTACTACACTCTCTCCGTAGACGCCGCCACGATTAAGGATACGGAAGGCTTTGCCGGCTCTGATATCGGACGGACAGCATGGATACAGCTCGCCGACGGCAAACTGAGAATCTCCGCAACTGCCACACCGGCCGAAGGGGGAACTGTAGAGCCCAAGAGCGCGGAAATCCCCTATGGAACCTCCGTCAGACTTTCGGCATCTCCGCAGGATGGATATAAGTTTACAAAATGGACACTCGGCAGCGACATCCTTTCTCTTGATACCTCCTTTGACTTCAAGCCTTCGGAGGATGCCGCCGTCTCTGCCGTGTTCACACTCACGGAGCATACGGTCAATGTGGAATATGACCCGGACTTCTGCACCGTACACGGTGCTGACACCGGCATATTTAATTACGGCACCGAGCTCACTCTCCTCGCAGAGCCAACGGAAGGCGCCTCCTTCGTAAGATGGGAGAATGGTGCGGGGGAAACGTTGTCTATCGACCCGCTGCTCCACTGGACCGTCAAAGGAGATGAGACACTCAGAGCCGTAGCTGTCCAGACGAGCACCGGAGCTGACTCTCTGCATTCTAACGGTGTGACGAGGGTATATCCCGTGCCTGCGCGTACAAGAATCTTCATCGACGGAGACTTCGACAATATCGAGAGCGTTGCCATCATAAGTATCCACGGCACTACCGTGCGCATTGTAAAAGGATGCTCACACGGCACGCCGCTCAATGTGGAAAATCTTGAGCCCGGCATATATCTCCTCAGGATAAGCACTGACCGAGGATACTCCGTACACCGGATAGTCAAAATCTGAAAACCTGTTCCTTATAAATATCAGAGCCGTATGGGTCGCTTCAAGGCTACGCCCCATACGGCTCTGATATTTCAAGAAGCGCGCCTAATAAGACCCCATCCCACAAAAAATGTTAACGCAGGGGTCGCAGATTTCGGTCATAT
>CAYSJG010000014.1:0-17178 GCA_964431295.1 uncultured Sangeribacter sp.
TGAGCACCCGGATATCTATCTCCACCGGTTTGTCATCCTTGAGCATGCGGGAGATCTGCCGGCATCCATGGTATACCGCTACGGTGAGCAGCAAGAGCGCCGGAGCAGCGTAATACCATCGAAACCAGAATGCCAGCATCATCGCCACCCCGGTAGTCAGCAGCAGCAATGCTGCTGAATAGAAGCGGGATGAATTTATATGATAGCTGAAGTGCGACATGGTGTTGTAGGGAAGCGTAGTGTGTTATTTAGAGCGCAGGAAGGTCAGTATGTCGTGTGGTGTAAACCGTTTTCCTTTGAGCATAATGCTGCTGGTATATATTTTGCCGCTGAGCGCCAGTGTGATCCACGCGCTGAGATAGAGTATCGCCACGCTGAGCAGACTTTGCCAGAGGGGCGCTGTCTGTGTGATTGCAGTCACCGCACCGATGGTCGGTGAAGTGAAGGGGAGATATGTGCATATCTGCACCAGGGTGGCAGTCCCGTGGTCCACGGTGTAGGCGCCGATATAGAAGGAGGCGAGAAGGATGAAGGTCAATACGGCCACGTACTCCTGATTCTCGTTATTCTTGTCGGTCATCGCACCTACAGCGGCAAACATAGAGCCGAAAAATACATATCCTCCGATGAAATACACCACGCTCCATACAAGCGCCATTACATATTTGGCGGCGAGAAGCTTCTCCCAAGGCATGTCGCCGACGGGAAATATCATGAATACCCCGATGAGGATAACAGCTATCAGCAGTCCCCAGATGAGCAGCTGAGTAAGCCCCACAAGCCCTACGCTCAGAATTTTGGCCAGCATCATGGTGCGTCCTTCCACACAGGTGGCCAGTATCTCCACTATGCGGTTGGTCTTCTCGAGCTTCACCTTGTTGAATATCTGCGACCCGTAGATCATTATGAAGAATGTCAGAAACATGCCGATGAGCATCCCGACTACCTGAAGCGCGGAGATATCCTGATCATCCTGATTGCCCATGATGGATTCGGTAAGGCCGTTGGCAGTGTCCGACTGCGACATCATGTATCCGCCGAACATTGAAAATGCGACGAATATCAGCGGCACAATAAGTGTGGCCACCCAGAAGGATTTGGCCGTCACATCCTGTTTGTACTCGTGATATATGATAAGTTTCAGATTAGACATATCTTAATTTGTTGAGCCCTGTGTATATTTAATGAAAATGTCGGTAAGAGTGGGGAGCGTCTCCTCGAAGTGTACCACTTCCCCCTGTACAGCCACAGCGTCAAGCAGATCCTGATTGGAGATATTCTCGTTTTTGAATATCTTGTAAGCGTAGCCTTTTCTCCATCTGAGTGGCTTTGTCGGCTCGACGCTGCGCACCGTGCCGCTGTCTGTGAGCATCGGTATCGAGAGCGGTTCGCGAGTGGTCAGGAGCAGCGAATTGTCCTTGTGGATATCCTTGATATTTTCAATCGAATCCTTGATAAGCATGTGTCCGTGGTCTATCAGCGCTATGTCCGAGCACATCTCCTCGATGGCGGGCATATTGTGCGACGAGAGCATGATGGTGGTGCCCCTGTCGTGAAGACGTCCTATAAGCTCCTGGAGGAGCGCTCCGTTGATAGGGTCGAAGCCGCTGAATGGTTCGTCGAGTATCACCATCTCCGGCTCGTGTACGATTGTGGAGATTATCTGGACCTTCTGCTGATTACCCTTCGAGAGTTCTTTGATACGTCTGCGCCGGTCGCCGGCGAGATTGAAGAGTTCAAGATATTCGTGCATCACTTCGCGGAGTCTCTTCTTGTCACCCCCTTTAAGCCGACCGAAGTAAAGTATCTGGTCCTCCACACGCATCTTGTCATAGAGGCCGCGCTCCTCCGGCATATATCCGAGATGGCGTGATGTCTGCATTGACACCGGCTCTCCCATCACTCTCACATCGCCGGCATCCTTGACAAGAATGGAGTTGACGATGCGCAGCAGAGTGGTTTTGCCCGCACCGTTCGGGCCGAGGAGTCCACAGATGGAGCCCTGCTCCACATTCATGGAGACGTCCATCAGAGCGGCGTTGTCGCCGTAAAACTTTCTCAGCCCTGATATCTCAATTATATTCATTGTTTTTTAATTATTTGTTGATGCGAAATCGGCATGATATAACCCTGTCGCCGATATATCTGGACATCTGGCTGCGTGCCTGCGAATAAGCGAGAAATTTTCTCTGCAATTGCTCAAGATTTTCAGCCTGAGCGGGGTCATCGCCACACGCGGCGATCTCCTCAAGCAGCCCGTTGAGCCGCATGGATATTATTTCGTGCCGCAGTTCCAGGAGGGTGCGGGGTATCTCATGGCCTATGGTCTCAGCGGGGTCGCGCAGCTGTCCGTTGGCGTTCATGATCGGAGAGAGCACATGCTTGTCGCTGAGCATCTCTGTGGCTATCGCCCGCACATCGCTGTCCTCGTGGCTCGCCAGGATTGAGCCCGGATAATCCTTGCTGAACTCCGTCAGGCGATTCTTGAGGTGAGCCTGCAGTCTCTCTTCAAGCTCATTCTCCAGCACCTTTATCTCTTCCAAATTTTCAACCCCTCTCGCCGCTATCTCGCGGATACCCTCTTCACGCATCTTCTCCAGTTCTGCGGCAGCCTCTGCGGTCTCTTGTTCGTATCGCTTGGTAAACTCCGGGAGCAGCTCGAGGAGCGCATGGAATACCTTCGCGTATTTCGGAGTGGTAAATTCGAGATTGTCATCGCGCATGTCATCGTATACATATCGGGCGGCGATAACCTCCTCTCCGGAGTTCTCCTCTCTGAGTGTGAGACACCCGTATCTGACACACTGCTTCAGAAGTTTGCGCTCGAGCGGCTCGAGCGGCAATTCGCGCCGTCGGTTGCTCGCCTCTATCTGCGCGGCCAATCTGCGTGTGGACTCGCTTGGGGCGGCTACAGCGCTGCCGGCAGTGTCATTTTGCCGATTTGCAGTCGCCTGATCCTGCGGATATCCCTGCGAATAACCCTGCATCGGACCCTGCGCGGCTCCCTGCGCGTACCTTTGCATCTGACCCGTGACTGAAGCAGAAGGCGCAGAGGCTGCCCCGGTCGGATCTTCCGTCCCGGGGTTATGGATTTTTAAATCATCAGAGGGAGTGTGAGGCTCTTCGTAGCGGGCCATCTCCCTCTTCTGCTTAAGCTCCCGGATTACTTCCAGGCGGGCCTTCTCCACCTCTCTGGAGAGCAATTCTTCCGGTATCTGGAGCAATCGGCTGCAGTCGGCCACATATACCTGTCGCTCGGCGTCCAGCTGTATATGTGCAAGGGTGCGGCAGATGCTTGTGATGGCCTCGGCACGCTCCTGAGGTGAATTGCCGCTGCTCTTCATCAACACCTGTGTCTTGAAGCGCACCACATCCGTCTCATGCTCCTCTATATATTTGCGGAATGACTCAGGCGTGTTGGCGCGGGCGAAGGAATCGGGATCATGTCCGTCGGGGAGCAGAAGCACTTTGACCTTCATCTTGTGTGATAGGAGCATATCCATGCCCCTCAGGGCTGCCTTTATGCCGGCGGCGTCGCCGTCGTAAATCAGTGTGATGCGGTCAGTGAAGCGGTGTATCACGCTGATCTGTCCGTCCGTAAGTGCTGTGCCGGACGAGGCCACTACATTCTGCATGCCGCTCTGCCACATACCTATGACATCGAGATACCCCTCCACGAGATAGCATTTGTCCTGTCTGACTATCTCCGATTTGGCCTGAAAGATACCGTAAAGTTCGTTGCTTTTGCGATATAGAATGGACTCAGGAGAGTTGACATATTTGGCTGGTCCCCCCTTGAGATCGCGTGCTCCGAAGGCTACGGTCTTTCCTGAAGGATTCAGGACCGGGAATATGACGCGCCCGTGAAATTTGTCATATTCCCTGCCGTCACGGCTGAGGCCGGTGATGCCGGCCTTGCGAAGCACCTCCACGTCAAATCCGGCCTTCTTCATGAGAGGGGTGAGATATTGTCCGCGGTCGATGGCGTATCCGAGATGAAATGCCTTTATGGCTTCTTCGGTGACGCCACGCCCGTAGATATATGCCAGTCCGACGTTGCGTCCCTCCTCCGTGTCGCGGAGGTCCTGCTCCATCCTGTGCATCGCCCACTCGTTGGCCACCATGAGACTTTCGCGCTCGGTCCTTGCCTTGCGCTCCTCTTCGGAGAGTTCGCGCTCCTCTACCTTGATGCCGTATCTCTTGGCCAGCTGCAGCAGTGCGTCATGGTAGGAGATGCCCTCCTTTTCCATGATGAAGTTGACGGGGGAGCCCCCTTTGTGGCAAGAGAAGCAGTAGCAGAAATTGCGGCGCGGACTTACGCTGAAGGAGGGAGTGCGCTCGTTGTGAAACGGACACAGCCCCATATAGTTGGCTCCGCGACGTGTCAGATGTACATAGTCGCTGACCACCTCTACGATATTGGCGACATCCTTGATGCGCTGTATAGTGGCTTTATCGATCATTCAGCGCGCAGCCTTTCAAGTATCTGGAGGATTTTGTCATGAGTGGAGATGCGGGTCGGCACCAGCGGCAGACGCAATTCGTTTTCGATAAGTCCGAGTGCGTTGAGAGTGCATTTCACCCCCGCGGGGTTGCCGTCCACAAACAGGAGTTTGAAGAGCTCTGTGAAGTGGAAGTGTATGCGCAGTGCGGTCTTGAAATCGCCTTTGAGGCATAGTCTCACCATCTTGCCAAACTCTTTGGGGAAAGCGTTGCCGATCACGCTGATGACACCTCGCGCGCCGAGTGTCATCAGAGGATAGGTGATGCCGTCATCGCCGGAAATGACCTCGAAATGCTCCGGTTTGTGCTTGATGATCTCCTCTATCTGCACGAAGTCGCCGCTTGCCTCCTTGACTCCGATGATATTGTCGAAGTCATTGGCGAGTCGCAGGGTCGTGGCCGCCGTCATGTTGACGCCGGTGCGTCCGGGCACATTATAAAGTATGATAGGCAGGGGAGAGGCCTGCGCCAATGTGGCGTAGTGGGCGTAGATACCCTCCTGTGAGGGCTTGTTGTAGTATGGCACTACAGAGAGTATCGCCGAATATCCCTCAAGATCCGTCTCCTGCATCTCGCGCACAAGCCCGAGAGTATTGTTGCCGCCGAGGCCGAGCACGAGCGGGATGCGTCCGGCGGTCTGCCGGCTTACATATTCGCGGATGGCGCGCTTCTCCTCCGCAGAGAGGGTCGGGGTCTCGCCGGTAGTGCCGAGCACTACTATAAAGTCCGCCTTTTCAGATATATGATATTCAAGGAGGCGTCCAAGCGCCTCGAAATCTATTGACTTGTCTTTTTTAAAGGGGGTGACCAGAGCCACGCCTAACCCTTCAAGTTTGAAATCGCTCATTAAAAATGGGGCCTTTGATACTTACTTACAAAATTAATGAAATTCATCATAACGACCAAATTGTAGCGAATTATCAGTCGTCCAATCGCACTTTTGCAAAATTTTTAGTAATTTTGCATATTCAGAGCACATAAGGCAAAAATGTTAACATCCGTGCTCTCAGCATTTGACAGATATGAAGACAAACGTAGCCGTATTCTTTGGCGGCAGATCGGTGGAGCATGAGATTTCGGTCATCTCCGCGCTTCAGGCCATCAATGCGATGGACTCTGAGAAATATAACGTAATACCCGTGTACATTACCAAGCGTGGCCGCTGGTTTACAGGCGACGCGCTCCTCAATATCCGCAATTATCGCGACATGCAGGGTCTCGAAACACTCTGCCAGGAGGTCTTTATGCGCCCCGAATACGGCGATTACAATCTTTATGCGGCCAAGAGCAAGGGGCTCTTCTCCAAAGGCAATCCGGTAGTGGCAGAGTTGCATGTGGCACTCCCCGTGCTCCACGGCACCAACGGCGAGGACGGCGTGTTTGAGGGTGTGCTTGAGACAATCGGCATACCCTTCGCCGGATGCGACACACTTTCGAGCGCCAACGGTATGGACAAGATCACCATGAAGATGATACTCCGCTCGGAGGGTATTCCTGTGGTGGATTATGTATGGTTTACCGACAAGCAATGGCTCGCTGACCGCGAAAGATTCGTGGAGAAGGTGGAGAAGGAACTGGGTTATCCTGTCATAGTCAAGCCGGCAAACCTCGGCAGCAGCGTGGGCATCGGCAAGGCTGCCGATCGTGCGCAGCTCGTAGAGCGCATCGACAATGCCTGCAAATTCTCGAGCCGCATTATCGTGGAGCATATGATCGAGCAGCTCAAGGAGATCAACTGCTCGGTGCTCGGTGAGGCAGATGACTGTCAGAGCAGTGTCTGTGAGGAACCTATCAAGTCCGGCGACATCCTCTCTTATGATGACAAATATCGCGGAGGGACACGCACTGAAGCCGGCATGCAGAATGCCGAGAAGAGAATCCCCGCGCAGATACCCGAGGAGATGAGCGAGAAGATACGCCGGATGTCGGCGGAGACTTTCCGTGTGCTCTCCTGCCACGGTGTCAGCCGTATAGACGTGATGATAGACGAGAAAGACAATCAGGTATATGTCAATGAGATCAATACAATACCGGGTTCTCTATCATATTATCTCTGGGAGGCCAGCGGCATCAGTTTCAAGCAGCTGATGGACCGTCTTGTGCAGCTCGCTCTGAAGCGTAAGCGCGAAGAGGAGCGCAAGACTCACACCTATGACCGCAATATCTTCGCAATGGGAGGCGGAGGCAAAGGCGGTGTCAAGGGTGTCAAGGGAGCCAAAGGGGGGTTGAAATGAATGATCATTTCAACAAATAAAATGTGTAAGTAAAATAGTAGAATCGGATAGATTAGATGAAGAAATTCGCTGAGCGCACCAAGCAATTGAATCTTGCGGAGATCAACCGCGAGATGCTTGAGGCATGGGAGGCCGAGGGCCTCTTTGAGAGAAGCATGAGTGAGCGCGAGGGAGCACCCTCCTTCGTATTCTTTGAGGGACCGCCGTCGGCCAACGGTATGCCGGGCATCCACCATGTGATGGCCCGTACCATCAAGGATATTGTCTGCCGCTACAAGACTATGCGCGGCTTCCAGGTGTGTCGCAAGGCCGGCTGGGACACTCACGGACTCCCTGTAGAACTCGGCGTGGAGAAGACTCTCGGCATCACCAAGGAGGATATCGGCAAAAAGATCTCAGTCGATGAATACAATGCCGCCTGCCGTCGTGAGGTGATGAAATATACCAAGGAGTGGACCGACCTTACCCGTCGCATGGGATACTGGGTGGATCTCAACGACCCGTATATCACCTACGACTCCAAATATATGGAGACACTCTGGTGGCTTCTGGCGCAGATGTATGAAAAGGGTTATCTCTATAAGGGATACACCATCCAGCCGTATTCGCCGGCCGCCGGTACAGGTCTTTCGAGCCACGAGCTCAATCAGCCGGGATGTTACCGCGATGTCAAGGATACTACAGCCACAGCGCTCTTCGAGATCGTAGATCCTAAGCCGGAGATGACCGGCTGGGGACGTCCCTGCTTCATGGCATGGACCACCACTCCGTGGACACTCCCCTCCAATACCGCTCTGTGCGTGGGTCCGAAGATTGACTATGTGGCTCTGCGCACTTATAATCCTTACACCGGCGATAAAATCACCGCTGTGATGGCAGAGCCGCTTGTGAAGGCGTATTTCAAGCCTGAGGGCGCCAAGCAGCCGCTCGACTCTTATGAGAAGGGTGCCAAGATAGTCCCTTACGAGATTGTCGGCAAATGGAGCGGTCCGGAACTTGTCGGAATGCACTATAAGCAGCTCATGCCGTGGGTGAAACCCTGCGAGAAGGTGGATGATCTCGCATCTGCGGAGGTAAGAGCTTACGCCGAGGCTCACCCTGACAAATGTTTCACCGTGGGCAATGACTCTTTCGTGGAGTTGGCAGACAGCGCTTTCCGTGTTATTCCCGGTGACTATGTGACCACTGATGACGGTACCGGCATAGTGCATATCGCTCCGACTTTCGGTGCCGATGATGCCAAAGTGGCGCGTGACGCCGGCATTCCGCCGCTCTTCATCATCAACAAGCGCGGTGAGACGCGCCCGATGGTGGATCTCCGCGGCAGATACTATCTGCTTGACGAATGCGCCGAGGCGTTTTTGGAGAAGTGTGTTGATGTGCCCCTATACTCCCGTCATGCTGGTGCGTATGTAAAAAATGCTTACGACCCCCGTTTCAATCCCGGAGGAAAATACGATGAGAAGGCAGCTGCCGCTGCGGAGGATCTCAATATCGAGCTTTCCATGGAGATGAAGCAGTCCGGCGAGGCTTTCCGTATCGAGAAGCATGTCCACAATTATCCTCATTGCTGGCGTACGGACAAGCCCGTGCTCTACTATCCTCTGGACTCATGGTTTATCCGCACCACAGCGTCGCGTGACCGCCTTATAGAGCTCAACAAGAGCATCAAGTGGAAACCGGCCTCCACGGGTTCGGGCCGCTTCGGCAAGTGGCTGGAGAATCTGCAGGACTGGAATCTGAGCCGCTCCCGCTATTGGGGTACTCCACTGCCTATCTGGCGCACGGAGGACGGTGCCGAGGAGAAGATAATCGACTCTTACGCCACTCTCTATCAGGAGATAGAGCGCGGCGTGGCTGCCGGATTCATGCAGTCCAATCCTTTGAAGGAGAAAGGCTTCGTGCCCGGTGACTACTCCAAGGAAAACTATACGCATATCGATATGCACCGTCCGTATGTGGACGAGATAGTGCTTGTGAGCGACAGCGGTCGCCCGATGAAGCGCGAGACAGACCTGATTGACGTATGGTTCGATTCAGGCGCCATGCCTTATGCGCAGGTGCACTATCCGTTTGAAAACAAGGAGGCTCTCGACTCCGGACGTATCTTCCCGGCAGATTTCATAGCCGAGGGTGTCGACCAGACCCGCGGATGGTTCTTTACGCTCCATGCCATTGCGGGGATAGTCTTTGACAATGTCAGCTACAAGGCTGTCATCAGCAATGGCCTTGTGCTTGACAAGAACGGCAACAAGATGTCCAAGCGTCTGGGCAACGCTGTAGATCCCTTCGATAATATCGGTCGCTTCGGCAGCGATCCGGTGCGCTGGTACATGATATCCAATTCGCAGCCCTGGGACAATCTGATGAGGCAGGTGTGGCTGAGGTGAGCCGCAAGCTCTTCTCCACACTCTACAATACTTATAAATTCTTCGCCCAGTATGCCAATCTCGACGGCTTCACGGGAGATGAAGCTCCTCTCGCGCTCAGTTCCCGTCCGGAGATTGACCGCTGGATACTCTCTCTGCTGAATACTCTCGTAGGCGAGGTGACGGCTGCTCTCGATGACTACGAGCCAACACGCGCTGCCCGTGCCATCGAGGATTTCGTGGGGGATAACCTCTCCAACTGGTATGTCCGCCTCAACCGCCGCCGTTTCTGGGCCGGCGAGATGACCGACGACAAGCTCTCCGCTTATCAGACGCTCTACACCTGTCTGCTGACCGTCAGCAAACTGATGGCGCCCTTCGCACCCTTCTTCTCCGACCGTCTCTGGCGTGACCTGATGGCCGGTAGAGATATGGCCGACAAACCTGCGAGCGTGCATCTTGACCTCTTCCCGGTATATGACGAGGCTCTTCATGACGCTGTGCTTGAGGAGCGTCAGCGCGTGGCTCAGGACGTTGTTTCAGCTGTGCTCGCCCTACGTCGCAAGGTAAATCTCAAGGTGCGCCAGCCGCTGCAGACTCTTCTGCTGCCGGCTGCCGACGCGCGCCAGAAGGCCGCTCTCGAGGCTGTCCGCGAACTTATCGCCGCCGAAGTCAATGTCAAAGAGGTGCGTATCGTCGACAATGAGCAGAGCGGTCTGGTGAAGCGCGTCAAGGCTGACTTCAAGAAACTCGGTCCTAAGTTCGGCAAGGTGATGAAAGCGCTCGCCAAGGCAATCGGAGAGATGTCGCAGTCTGATATCGCGCTCCTTGAGAAGGAGGGACAGCTTGCATTCCCGACTGTGGAGGGCTCGCCTGTGGTGATGCTCGAGGATGTCGAAGTTATACCCGAGGATGTGCCGGGATGGCAGGTGGCCAACGACGGCAATATCACCGTGGCTCTTGATGTCACTGTGACTCCGCAGTTGCGTCAGGAAGGTCTGGCACGTGAACTCGTCAACCGTATCCAGAATATCCGCAAGTCTTCCGGTTTCGACATCACAGACCGTATAAGTGTGCGCCTTTCCGATATTCCGGAGGTAGGCGACACTGTCGCTGCATTCGGTGATTATATCGCTTCGCAGGTGCTTGCTGACAGCATCACTCTCTGTGACAGCCTATCCGAAGGCGCGGAGGGTGTGACAGCGCTCGACATCGACGGACTGACGGTGTTTGCTGAGGTGAAAAAGTAGCGTTTGATTACTTATGACTGCTAATACTTCTGATAATATCGACAGCCGGGACAAAATCCGTCGGGGAATTGTCCCGGCTGCCATCATATTTGTGATACTGATAGCCGACCAATGGCTGAAGATATGGGTGAAGACTCATTTCTATCTCGGCGAGGATGTCGCGCTTACCGACTGGTTTCATCTTAAATTTATCGAAAACAACGGTTTTGCCTTCGGCCTCGAATGGTTTAACAAGTATGTGCTGACCTTCGGGCGTATAATAGCTACAGTGCTCTTTGTCTGGGCTCTTGTCCGCTTTCTGGAGATGAAGAATCTCAGGAAGGGATTTCTGATAGCTGTAGCGCTGATCACGGCCGGTGCGGCGGGCAATATCTTCGACTGTGTCTTCTACGGTGAACTTTTCAGCGATCCCTGGCCTCCTCAGATAGCCGTCGCATTCCCCACGGGGGGCGGATATGCCGGATGGTTTGAGGGAAGGGTAGTGGATATGCTCTATTTTCCGCTATTCTCTTTTACATGGCCTGAGTGGGTTCCCTTGGTAGGGGGTGAGGAGTTTGAATTTTTTCAATATATCTTCAATATCGCAGACGCTGCCATCACAGTGGGTGTGCTCCTGCTGATATTCTTCTATTCTTCGGATGCTTCAAAGGGTCTCGGGGCTCTTATCCACCATGGTGAAGCCGTAGATCAGACAGTTAGCAGGGAGGTTTCCTCGCAGAGTGCGTCCGGAGCGTCTGTCATGAAATCGTCCAAGAAGCGCTGATCGCATTTGTCTGTATTATGTCTCGATTCTCGTTACTCCGGTCGGCGGCGATTTTGCCGCTTATGCTCTTTATGATGCTTGTCTGCTCATGCGACAGGCGTCCTGACGGTGTGTTGTCAGAGGGGGAGATGGTGGACCTGCTTACGGATATGGCGCTTGCCGAAACGTTTGAGCAGAGTGCGCCGGCGCGGGAGCTGCCTGACAGTGTGAGGCGACGTCTTGGCGAGGGTGTGATGAGACAGCATGGGGTAACGCGTCAGGAGTTTGACAGCACTGTAAGCTGGTATGGCCGCAATCTTGACCTATATCAAAAACTCTATGCCAAGGTGGACAAGCGTCTCAGCGATCGTATACGCAAGGAGAGCGGCGGCAATATAGACCTGAATGCAGATGACATTTGGCGTCTCGGCAGACATTATATGTTTACCGGTCAGGGTGACGGCCGCGTGCTGATTTTTGAGAACACAGCCGATATGGTGCAGGGGGGAGAGAGCCTTGAATGGACCATGGTGTTCAATTCCTCGCCCAATGTGTCGCTGCTTCTTGGCGTGGATTATCAGGACGGTACTTCAACTATGCTCAAGCGCACTTATAGAGGGGACCGTAAGTTGAAGTTGATTCTTCAGACAGATACGGCGCGTCAGGTGAAGAGAGTTTTCGGCACCGTGGATGTGGACAGAAATTTTCTGCCGGCTTTTGCCGACAGTATACGTCTTGCAAAACTTCCTTTCGACTCCACCACTTATTACAATGTGCTTTCGTCACAGAGACGGTATTTTGGACCGATACGCCGTCCCAAGGAGGTTGTTCCTTCAGAGGTTTCAATCTTTGGCGCGGAGAGTATGCCGGTAGATGAGTCTATGCAGAAGCATTCGATGAAGAATGAGTTGCGCCGCGAAGGTATGGCGCCGGCGAATGCCGTCTTTGCTCCGTCACCTGCATCCGCCGGCTCTTCACACAGAGCCACCGAAACGAGGATGAAAAGCTCCGGACGTAAGCACTAATTTATTAAAAGATAATGGTATGGATAGATATGAAGTCACTGCGCCGGCACTCAAGCCGGGACGTTATCTTGTCCCTAAGGTGCAGATGCCTAACGGGACTGTCAGAGGTCTCTCGATAGTAGATATAGAGGCTGCTGATGGCGTGATATACCTCACCTCGATACAGCCTTTCGGCGAAGAGCTCCCCAATACAATCCAGATAGACACCCCTCTATCCCTGCGTTCCATCGCCCCCGTCCCTTAGCGCGTCCCTTAGAGCGCGTCCCTTGAAATTTTCGGGTCGTAGGGATACGGATGTGATTATACAAGCAGAGGCTGCGCCGGATGACGCAGCCTCTGATAATGTTAACAGGCTATTGAAGGATTATTCAGCTGTCTGGACCTGTACGCCGTCTACCCAAATGTTGAATTTTTGGGTGGCAGCGCCTGTCGTGTTATTTACTTCGTTCCAGAGACCGTCGTGGATGTCGGCGAATCCGGTAGCAGTAGAGTTGGTGATGTGAAGGTCACCGTAGATGCCCAATTCTGTGTGCATCTGGATGGCAGCTTTATCAGCGGTAGTGCTTGCGTTGAATGTGCAGTTATCTACATTCAGATTGAATTTGAGAGCACCTTCATTGTACATTAATATACCTTTGCTGACAGTGTTAAACTGACAGTTCTTCACGTTGACGGTGGATCCGGTGTTTGCGTAGTAGAGCATGCAGTATCCGTTATATCCGCTGGTAACCGCTACGTTGAATTCGCAGTTCTCGATATTCACTACTTTTCCGTCCTGAATATTCAGTCGGAGGCAGCCATTGATGATACAATCCTTGAAGTTGATATCTCCTGTGCGTTGCAGGAAACCATCGTAGGGACCGGCGTTAGGGGTCGTATAGGTGAGGTTCTGGAATGTGACACCCTTTCCTTCGTAATATACGCTGCTGTTCGGTACATTGATGACTGTTTCCTCCTTGCTGTTGCCGACGATGGTCACATGCTCGGATACAGGAGCTTTGAGCTCATATGCACCGGGATTAAGCACGATAGTCTCGGCACCGGTAGCAATGGCGTCTTCGAAGTCTGACTGCGAATTTACGAATGTCGCAGTGTCGATATTGATATTGTCGTTGAAATTGTTGTTGACGAGGATGTTGAATGTGCCGGGTGAGGTAAGGAGGCTTCCGTAGATGTTTGTGCGGTAGTTGACCTTTACGCTGGCGGCGCTTACGGTCACGGGTGTGAGGCCGTTGTTGAAGGCGAGTTCGCAGTCCACCGTGCCGTCGCCGGTAAGCAGATAGTTCATGGCTATCAGCTTGTAAGGCTTAGCAGTTGCATCCTCTTTTTCCACGGGGAAGGTCTGCGTGGGAAGAGCGTTGAAGTTGACAGCTGCAAACTCTACCGGAGCTGTGACAGCAGTAGTGGCGTCAACCTCTCCGGAGATGACATTCATCTTGGAGTAGAGACCCTGAGTCACCTTGACGGTGCCTGTGAGCGAGGGGATCAGCGGCTGGATAGAATTTTCTTCGGTGTCATCGGTGCCCCAGTTAAGCTGGGCGAAGGGACGTGTGAGAGTCACTGTCTTGGAGAAGGCACCTTCTACTGTGAAGACGTCTGACTTGCCGATGAAGGCATCCTCGGCGGCAGTGTTGGAGACTGCGTTGGCGTAGTCTACATTTATGTCGCCGTCAGTGTAGGTGACGAAGTTGTTGTCCTTGTCATCTGCGTAGAAAGCCACCTGATACTTCTTCCCCTTGGCGAGGTTGATGATTACTTTCTCCTCAGTCTGACTCGTGGCGAAAGCGCCGGTCTTGGCGTCGGAGAAAACAGTGGTGAGACTGCCGTCCTCAGCAACCTCGAAGACAGTCCACTCGAGATTGTCGAGAGTGGCGCGGTCGCCGGCGCCGGTGCCGTCACCGAATGTGCCGCGGGTGGCGAGATTGCCCGGAATGCGGAGGGTGAAAGTCACACCGTCACCGGAGGGAGCCGGCATATCCTCCTCGCTGGAGCATGAAGCCAGAGAGATAAGGCCGAAAGCAGCAAGAGAGCCGTAGATAAGATGTTTCTTCATATTGATATAAATTATCTAAGCTCCCATCCCACGTTTGCATTTTCATGGGATGGGGGCTTAATTATAGTTATTGAATTTCCCACTTATATTTGTCATCGTTTTCAATCGCGGTGTACGGGAATTCGTATACGTAATTTTGATCCGCGTTATATGCTTTACCGCTGAATTTGCCACCGAGAATGTTGACGAGGTGACCTAAAGGTTTGCCTATGTCGTCATCATCTACGACAATACAGCTGGTACCACCGATTTCATTTGCACCAGACCAGTCATTAGGACCATAGAAATCGCCACCTTCAATAGTCACGTATGAATCGTTTGTGATATAGATGGGATAGAAAGCGTCTTTCTTACCCTCTTCGCTGTTATGGGTAGAGTATGATCCGCTTTTTATCACAGCCTGCATGCCGGGGGTATTGAATGTTATGCCTCCCTGTATGCCGACTACTGTCACATCATCCAATACCGCGGTCGAACCATGCAGACGGAGTGCATATGCATAATGTCCGTATTTATTGCATGAATTAGACTCGAAATATGAATTTTTGATGGATACAGCTCCAGTGCATGCACCCATACCGCATAGTGTAAATCCGCCGGAAGTTATGCTGGCGTTTTCGATGGTGACATTAGTGTCGCCGTAATAGGATATAGTGGAGGCGTTATACTGGTTGGGAGATTGACCCGCGTCATGCCAATGATAATCAGGATCGTTGACAAGCTCTACATCTTTGATTACGAGGTCTCCGCCTTTGACTACGATTAGTTTCTTGGCTTTGGATTTGACTATCTGATTGGAAGAGTTGAGGGTCAGTAGGTTATCGTAATTTGTATCACCTGCATTGGTAATTGTACCTTTGCCTTCAAGAGTCAGGCCGGCATTGGCAAGCAGATAGTTGTCACTACCGAGTGAGATGGTAGTTCCGTCAGCCATATTAATGGTCTTGGGAGTGTTGAAAGTCAGCTCCTCTGGTGCAAATGTCGTGAGGTCGAAATCCTTGGTTACGATAATTTCCTCGATGTTGGGATCAGAAAGAGCGGCTACAAAAGCATCTGCTGTCTCAGGTACAACTTCGTTGTTGATGTTGTCGATGAAATTGTTGTCAACAAGGATATTGAATGTGCCGGGAGAGGTGAGGAGGCTGCCGTAGATATTGGTGCGGTAGTTGACCTTAACGGAGGCAGCGCTTACTGTCACGGGTGAGAGGCCGTTGTTGAAGGCGAGCTCGCAGTCAATGGTGCCGTTGCCGGTGAGCAGATAGTTCATGGCTATCAGTTCGTATGGTTGGGCATTAGCATCCTCCTTGGTCACGGGGAATGTCTGTGGGGGACGATTGTTGAAGCGGACGGCTGCGAATTCTACGGGATTAGACACGGCTGAAGCGGCGTCCACCTCTCCTGAGATGACATTCATCTTGGTGTAGAGACCCTGAGTCACCTTCACGGTGCCGGTGAGTGTGGGAATCAGCGTCACGATGGACATCTCGGTGAGGTCGTCAGTACCCCAGTTGAGCTGTGCGAAAGGACGTGTGAGGGTTATTGTCTTGGTGAAAGCTCCCTCTACAGTGAAGATGTCCGACTTGCCGATAAATGCATCCTCGGCGGCAGTGTTGGAGGCAGCATTGGCATAGTCTACATTGATGTTGCCGTCAGTGTAGGTAACGAAGTTGTTGTCCGCGTCATCGGCGTAGAAAGCCACCTGATACTTTTTACCTTTGGCGAGCTTTATAGTGACGGTCTCCTCATTCTGGTTTGAGGCAAAAGCGCCGGCCTTGGCATCTGAGAATACCTTGGTGAGGGTGCTGCCGTCAGCGGAAACTTCAAAGACGGTCCACTGGAGGTTGTCGAGAATGGCGCGGTCGCCGTCATCAGCACCGTCGCCGAATGTGCCGCGGGTGGTGATATTGCCCGGGATGCGGAGAGTGAAGGTGACGCCGTCACCGGATGGAGCCGGCATATCTTCCTCGCTCGAGCAGGAGGCCAGAGAGATAAGGCCGAAGGCTGCAAGTGCGCCGTAGATAAGATGTTGTTTCATAAATTTAAATTTTGGATGTAATATAAATGTGATTAATTGTTGGTGATTGTAAAGAGTGTCGTTTCCACTTTAGAACTGTTGTTGATTTCGTAGCAGATGCCCTTAAGGAATGTGGGTGTGCAGGAAGAGTTGCTTATAATGATATTACCTCCGACACCATTGAAATTCTCCGTATGTATTTCAATAGCGCCACGTGTCTTTCCTGCCTGTGTCGCTTCAGCTGTAAATGTGCAGTCTGTTATTGTCAGATTTCTTTCGTGGATATCAGCTGCATTGCTGTTGTAGACAAGCAGTCCGCGATCAAGTACATTGTTAAATTTGCAATTCGTGAGTATTACATTTACCGGAGTCTCATAATACATGTTGTATCTTCCTTCATTACGAGGGTCGGTCTTGGCATTGTAATTGAATATGCAATTATCGAATTCTTCCTTTACTGAAGCGTATGCGTGATATTCGCCGTTGAAAGCTACATTTGTGTACTTGGCTGTCTCAATATTCCGGAATCCACATGCGGTATGATTGTATTGATTTTCCGTAGGATTAAGAGCGAGATTACTGAATTCGATATGGCTGAATGTTACATTTTCGAAGTCAAGATTGCTGATAATGGTTTTATTGCTACCGGCTCCTATAAGTTTTACTGTGCCGGAAGCAGGCCATTGAATTGAGTTGCTGTCGTAGGTGGAAGCAGCGAGTTCTATCGGTGCACCGTCTGCAGCAGCAAGTGCATCATTGATATTATCGAATATTTGACCATTTACCCGAGCCGCTCCATCAGGGAGAGGATATATTATGTTATTGTCACCAGGGAAGCTGTTGTCAATAAGGATTTTGAATGTGCCGGGAGATGTGAGGAGGCTGCCGTAGATGTTTGTACGGTAGTTGACCTTAACGGAGGCTGCGCTTAGAGTCACGGGTGAGAGGCCGTTGTTGAAGGCGAGCTCGCAGTCAATGGTGCCGTTGC